>JBIIBV010000115.1:0-3007 GCA_044239195.1 Sphingobacteriaceae bacterium
GGTGCCGGAGATGCCGGCGGCGAAGTGCGTGCCCTGGACGAGGTTGCTGTCGCGCTTGAAGGCGATGGCACCGGTACCGACGACCTCGATGGCGCTGGCCACGTTGAGGGAGCCGGTGGCGCCGCCGTTGCCGAGCTGGAGGATGCCACCGGTGACGAGGGTCTTGCCCGTGTAGGTGTTGTCGGCCGTCAGGACGAGGGTGCCCGTGCCGGACTTGGCGAAGCCGGTGACCGCGCCGTCGGCGAGGACGCCAGCGTGGACGATTGCGGCCGAGGCGTTGGCGGTATTCACGCCGACCGCGGCGGTGGCGCCGAGGGTCAGGCCGGCGAAGGCGCTGGCGTCGCTGCGGATCGCCAGCACTTCGGCGAGGGTGTAGTCGGACGCGCCGCCGATGGCGAAGTTCAGGCCCGCGCCGTTGGCGACGGAGACCGCGCCCGCGAGGGTCGCGAAGTTGACCTTGGTGAAGTCGAGCGTACCGCCCGAGATCGTGGTCGTACCCGTGTAGGCGAGGCTGGCGGCCGTGAAGGCCTGCGAGCCGGCGCCGGTCTTGACCAGGCTCAGGGCGCCCGAGACCGCGCCGCCGAAGGTGGCGTCGGCCGTGCCGTTCAGGGTCAGCGTCTTGGCGGCGCCGGAGTTGGTCAGCACCCCACCCTGCCCGGACTGGCCGTTGGCGAGCGAACCGAAGGTGGCGTTGTAGCCGTTCAGGTCGAGGGTCGCGCCCGCCTTGATCGCGACCGCGTTCACGTTCGAGCCGAGGGCGGTGGCCGAGCCGACGAGGACGGAGCCGGCGAGGACGTTGACGCCGCCGCTGAAGGTGTTGGCGCCGGTCATCGTGAGGACGCCAATGCCGGACTTGCTCAGCGAGCTCGCGCCGGCGATGTTGGCGGAGACGAGGACGGCGTCGGAGGAGTCGATTTCCAGGGCCGAGGCCTGGAGTTCGCCCGAGCCGGAGTTGATGACCTGGCCGGCGAAGACCTGGATGGTGTTGGCGACCGAGTTGCCGAAGAGGTCGAGCACGCCGCCGAGGACCTTGACCGTGCCGGTGCCGAGGCCCGATTGGTTCTTGGCCACCAGCGTACCGGCGTTGAGGATGACGCCGTTCGTGAAGGTGTTGGTGCCGGAGAGGATCAGGGTGCCCGCACCGGACTTGGAGAGGATGCCCGCGCCCGACAGGACACCGGTGAACTCGATGCTGCCGGCGGTGATGGCGGCGGTGACGGAGGAATCGAGGGCGACCGCCGTCGAGACGACGTGGGTGCCGCCGCCGACGTTGATGGCAGCGGAGCCGACGCCGGACTTGAGGGTCAGCGTACCGCCCGTGCCCGCGGCGAGGGTATAGCCCCCGCCCGTGGTATTGAAGGCGATGGTCTTGAGGCTCGGCGAAGCGCCGTTGAGCGAGACGGTGGCGGAATCGCCGGCGGTGAGGGCGGTGTTGTCGAAGGTCGCGGTGTCGACGTTGGCGAAAGCGGCGTCGAGACCCGCGGAGCCCTGGCTAGCACCCCAGTTGGCGCCGAAACCGCTGGCGAAGGTACCCCACGAGCCGTTGCCGTTGGTGTTCCAGACGGACTGGCCGGAGTAGACGAGGCCGGTCGTGGCGACGGTGGCGGCGGTCAGGGACTTGGCGTCGAGGCCGGAGACGGTGTTCGTGGAGGTCAGCGCGACGCTGACGGTGCCGGCGAGCGAGCGGGCCGTCGCCGTGTCGACGGTGATCGTGAGGTTCTGGGAGGAACCGGCGGCGAGGTCGGTGACGGTGGTGGAGGTCAGGCCGGCCAGCGCGGACGAACCGACGGCCGTCAGGCGGTCTTGGCGGTTGGCGGCGGTGATGACGGCATTCTCGACCGACACGGTGCGGGCAACCGCGGTGGCGCCGACGTGGAGGACGCCGAAGCTCAGGGCCGAGGTGTCGACCACGGCGTTGGCGTAGTCGAAGGCGGTGCCGGTGACGGTGAAGCTCTGCGGCGCCAGGGAGAGGTCGGTCAGGCCGGTGCCGGTCAGGGCCTTGGAGGTGAGCGCCAGATTGACGGTGCCGGCGAGCGAGCCCGCGACGGCGGCGGTCACGCCCACGTTGCCGGAGGCGGTGGCGGCGACGTCGGCCGGATTGACGAAGGCGAGGCGGGCGTTGGCGGAGGTCGCGGCGACGGCCAGCTTGTCCTGGTAGGCGGCGTCGCCGTTGGCGGCCAGCGCGTTGGTCACCGCGAGGTTGGTGGTCGCGCCCACGCGGACGTTGCCGAGGGCCAGGCTGTTCGCCGCCAGGGTGGCCGAGGCGAAGTCGTAGGCCGCGCCGGTGACGGTCAGGGACTGGGTCGTGAGGTTGGCGCCGGTCAGGCCGGTCACACCGTTGGTGTTCGAGGCCAAGGCGACCGAGACGGCGCCCGCGAGCGAGCCGGCCTTCGCGGCGGAGAGGCCGACGTAACCCGTGCTGCCGGCGGCGAGGTTGGCCGGGCTGGAGACGGTCAGGGTGGCCACGCCGGTGGTGGCGGTGGCGTCGAGGCTGTCCTGGAAGGCGGCGGCGGTGGCGACCGTGTTGGTCAGGGCGACTTCGCGGACGGCGCCGGTGCGGACGTTGCCGAAGGCGACCGCGGTGTCGGCGAGGGTGGCCGTGGCCTGGTCGTAGGCGAAACCGGTGACGGTGACGTTGCCGGCGGCGAGCGTCACGTCGGAGAGACCGCTGACGCCGTTGGCGTCGGAGGTCAGGCCCAGGTTGAGGCTGCCGGCCAGCGAACCGGCGGCGGCGGCGGTCACGCCCACGTTGGCGGAGCTGCCGGCGGCGATCGCGGCCGGGCTGGTCAGGGTCAGCGCGGCGTTGGCCGAGGAGGCGACGACGGCGAGGCTGTCCTGGAAGGCGGCCGAGGTGACGACCGTGTTGGTCACGGCGAGGTTCGTGGCGGCGCCGCGGCGGACGTTGCCGAGGGCGAGCGAGGTGTCGAAGGTCGGGCTGGCCAGGTCGTAGGCCGCGCCGGTCACGGCGATCGTCGCGCCGGTCAGCGCGGTGGTGGTCAGGCCGGTC
>JBIIBV010000116.1:0-2596 GCA_044239195.1 Sphingobacteriaceae bacterium
TCCAATGTACCGCCGGGCACAAAAGGGAATTGGCTATTTGGCGCAAGAAGCCTCCGTTTTTAGAAAGTTAACGGTAGAAGATAATATCATGGCCATTTTAGAAATGACCGATCTTTCTAAAGAAGAGCAAAAAGCCAAATTAGAGGAGTTGATAGAGGAATTTAGCCTCGAAAAAGTTCGTAAAAACCGTGGAGATTTACTCTCGGGTGGAGAGCGCAGACGAACTGAAATTGCCCGAGCATTGGCTGCCGACCCTAAATTTATCTTACTTGATGAGCCTTTTGCCGGTGTTGACCCTATTGCGGTAGAAGAAATTCAATCTATTGTAGCCAAATTAAAGTTACGCAACATTGGTATTTTAATTACCGACCATAACGTGCAAGAAACGCTATCTATAACCGATAGGGCCTACCTACTTGCTGAAGGAAAGATAATGCTCACTGGCACTCCTGCCGAAATTGCAAACAATGAATTGGCCCGTAAATTTTATTTGGGTCAGCATTTCGAGTTGCGCAAAAAAGTTTAGCAAAAAAAACCGACATGACTTTAGTCAACTCTTTTTTTACCTGGATTATGAAAAAGCGCATGCACCAGATTGAGCTTTTCATGAAATATCCGCATGAGGTGCAAGAAGAATGGCTGCATAATTTAGTAGATACCGCTAAAAATACCGAATGGGGCAAAAAATATGGCTATGCCGATATAAAATCCTCCGACGAGTTTAAGAACAGGGTGCCCATACAAACCTACGACACGCTAAAACCTTATATTGAGCGCATGTTGGCTGGAGAGCAGGCCGTATTGTGGCCCTCCGAAATTAAATGGTTCGCCAAGTCGTCGGGTACTACCAATGACCGTAGTAAGTTTATACCAGTTAGCGAAGAATCACTTGAAGAATGCCATTATAAAGGAGGCAAAGATTTACTCTCTATATACTGCAATAACCGCCCCGAAAGCAAAATATTTACAGGGAAATGTCTGGTTTTAGGTGGAAGTTCTAAGGTTAATCAACTGAATACCGATGCCTCCTACGGCGATTTATCTGCCGTATTGATCAAAAATTTACCCATTTGGGCCGAATTTTACCGTACCCCCGATCAATCGATCACCCTTCTCGAAAATTTTGAAGAAAAAATAGAGAAAATGGCCCAAGCCACCCTCGATGTGAATGTAACCAACATTTCGGGAGTACCTACTTGGAATGTGGTGCTTGCTAAACGCATTTTAGAGTTAAGTGGCAAATCGCATTTGCTAGAAGTTTGGCCAAATTTGGAATTGTATTTTCATGGTGCTGTTAATTTCACACCCTACCGAGAGCAGTTCAAGCAACTCATTCCATCGGACCAAATGTATTATTTGGAAACCTACAATGCCTCGGAAGGATTTTTTGGCATACAAGATTTATCCAATTCCGAGGAGTTGCTACTGATGTTAGATTACGGGATTTACTACGAATTTTTGCCCATGGAGCACCTTGATGAGGAGCAGCCAAAAACCCTAAGTTTAAACGAGGTAGAGTTGGATAGAAATTATGCGCTCATTATTTCTACCAATGCCGGCTTGTGGCGCTACCAAATTGGCGATACCATTAAGTTTACGTCACTATCACCTTACCGTATTCAAATTACCGGGCGCACCAAACATTTTATAAATGCCTTTGGCGAAGAATTAATTATTGACAATGCCGAAAAAGCCTTGGCTAAGGCTTGTGCCGAAACGGCTTGTGCTATAACAGAATATACCGCCTGCCCTATTTACTTTAAAGGGAATGAGGCTGGTGCCCACGAATGGATTATTGAATTTGAACAGGCACCAAAAGAGTTGGCTCGTTTTACCGAAATTTTGGACCAAAACCTACGGGAACTAAACTCCGACTACGATGCCAAGCGTTATAAAGATATGGCCTTAGGCCTACCTAAAATTCACCAAGCTCCTACCGGAACTTTTTATACCTGGATGAAAAACCGAGGAAAATTAGGCGGACAACACAAGGTTCCTCGTTTAGCCAACGAGCGAAAATATGTGGAAGAGATTTTGAAATTACTTTAATTCTCTTTCTTAGGGAATAAGAGAGAAGCGATTATACTGGCACTTAAAATAAGCAAAATAACTACCAAAGAGTGCAGGGTATTAAATCCTACTTGTACCAAATAATGGTGCGCTAACATTTTAAATCCTATAAATACCAGCAATATAGAAAGACCAATTTTAAGGTATTGAAATTTATGAATAATGTTTACCAATAAAAAGAACATAGATCTTAAGCCCAGAATGGCAAAAATATTAGAGAAGAAAACGATGTAAGGATCTTTGGTTACCGAGAAAATAGCTGGAATAGAATCTACAGCAAATAATAAATCGGTAAACTCTACCACCAATAGCACAATAAAAAGGGGTGTAATAAACCATTTTCCCGCTTGCTTAATAATGAACTTTCCGCCCTCATACTCGGTGGCAACCGGGAAATACTTAGCTGCAAACTTAACCACTTTGTGATTTTCTGGATCTAGCGATTCATCCTCGTTTCTGCCAAAAAACATGGCGGCTCCGGTATAAATTAAAAATGCACCGAATACATACATAACCCAACTAAACT
>JBIIBV010000109.1:0-11717 GCA_044239195.1 Sphingobacteriaceae bacterium
GAAAGCCAAGAAAGAAATAGCCGAATTTGAGCGTAATTTGGCGCCCGATAAGGTTTACAGTTATAGGGAAGTAGAACTCAAGCAAGGGCGTGCCACCTATACCCATTTTGATCCCAATGGACTACCGGCTGAGCGATGGAAACAGCTAGGGTTGAGTGAGAAACAAATAGCGGTAATTAAACGCTTTGAAGCAAAGGGAGGGCATTTTTATAAGAAAGAAGATGTGCAAAAAATGTATGTCATATCGCCCGAAACCTATGCTAAATTAGAACCCTACATCCAAATTGCTCCTCCGCAATTTGAACAAAAAAATACGCCTACTAAAACCTCCAAAGTGCGTATCGAATTAAATACGGCCGATTCTTTGGCCCTAGACCAAGTGAGCGGTATAGGCCCGGCTTTTGCCAGCCGAATACTCAAGTACCGTGAGCGCTTGGGTGGTTTTTATGCGATCGAACAACTTAAAGAAGTATATGGGGTAGATTCTGCACATTTTGCTCAATGGTTGCCCCAGCTAGCCTTAAATACAGCTGCAATTAGAAAAATTGACATCAATACTGCTTCCTTTGAGGAGCTTAAACGCCATCCATACCTAAGTTATAAGCAAATAAATGCGCTCATTCAATACAGAAAACAACATGGGGCTTATGCAAGCTTATCAGATTTAAAAAATATTCCGCTTTTTACTGACGAAATTTTGCGTAAACTAGCTCCATATTTTATTTGTAAATGATTGAAACAGCACTTAAACACGCCATTCGCGATATTGTAGATTTCCCTAAACCTGGTATCGTATTTAAAGATATTACCCCCATTTTAAAAGATGCCGAATTGTGCCGCCAGGTGGTAGCCGCCTTTGTAGCAGAAGTACAAACCCTTGATATTGATGTGGTGGTGGGTATTGAAAGCCGAGGCTTTTTATTCGGAATGTTATTGGCCAATGCCTTGGATGTGCCTTTTGTACCCATTCGTAAGCAAGGGAAATTACCTTATAAAACACTCAGCCAATCGTACGACTTGGAGTATGGCTCTGCCACCCTAGAAATACATGCCGATGCTTTAAAGCCTGGTCAGAAAGTATTAATTCACGATGATTTGTTGGCTACTGGCGGTACCGTTGCTGCGGCTGCCAGTTTGGTAGAACAGTTAGGCGCTAGTACGAGTGCCTTTGCGTTTGTGGTTAGTTTAGATTTTTTGGATGGTAAAAGTAAACTAGCACCTTACTCGAATACATGCATAAGTTTGGTTAATTATTAAGCCAAACGCCCTTTTTCTAGTTTCTCCAAGAACAAATGCCCCATTAATTCGGCCCGGTATTTAGCTTCGTTGGCAATAGGGCCTTCAAATAAATTATCAACAATAGTCTTAAACATGCTTACCCAACGCTCAAAATGCGCTTTATGAATAGGCATGTCGCGGTGTTTTTCAAAAGGCTGGCCACTGTACCCCGGTTGATTTAGTAATATGGTGGTCCAAAAAGTATACATTCTATCTAAATGCGCCGGCCAGGCTTCGGGTGCAATGCGGCTATTAAAAATAGGTCCAATGAGCTCATCTTGCTGCACTTTTTGGTAGAAAGTATCCACCATTAATACAATGTCTTCTCTTGTTTCAATATCTCTCATAGGCGTACTAAGTTAATTATTTGAGGGCGAAGCTTCTTAAATTGATTTATTAATTTTTGATTCTCAAGATTTTGCTTAAGTTTGCAGTCCTAAACAAACGAGAGGAGGTATTTCACTTTATGATTATTATTAACATTAAAGACGGCGAATCATTAGATAAAGCCTTGAAACGTTTCAAGAAGAAATTCGAGAAAACGGGCGTAATGCGTGAGTTGCGTAGCCGCCAAGCCTACGAGAAAAAATCAATCACTCGTCGTACCGAAATCAAAAAAGCAATCTACAAAGTTGGATTAAATCGCGAAACGATTTAATACCCATTTGTATCGCATATATTAAAAACTAGTTGTATATTCATGTATTCGAATATTCAACTAGTTTTTCATGTTTATAGAGCGTTTTATACGGTATGTGCAGTACGAGAAAAGATTCTCTCCGCATACTATAAAAGCGTATGAAACCGATCTTTTACAATTCCAAACCTTTCTTACCACCTACGAAACTACGCTAGCCGAAGCCACGCATACTTTAGTGCGCTCTTGGGTGATGGAGTGTATGGAAGCCGACACGGGTGCGAAATCCATTAATCGTAAAATATCTTCGTTGCGCTCATTTTATAAATTTTTACAACGAGAAGGCTTGGTCGTAAAAAGCCCTATGGAGCAAGTACAAGCACCCAAAATCCCCAAACGCTTGCCTGTAATTGTTGAAGAAGCGAAATTAAATACCTTATTGGATGACGAAGCTTTGTTTCCCTCAGGGTTCGAGGGCTTGAGAGATCGCGTTGTTTTGGAATTACTTTACGGTACCGGAATACGCTTGGCGGAACTTTTAGGGCTTAAAAATAGCGATATTGATGATTATAATCAGCAAATTAAAGTATTGGGAAAACGCAATAAAGAACGGATCCTCCCTTTGGCTAAACCTCTTTACGCGTTATTAAAAGTATATATCGACCAAAAAAACGAGTTGGGCTTTACTAGCACCGATAAATTAATAGTTACCGATAAGGGCACAGCGGCCTATCCACAACTCATTTACCGTTTGGTAAAACAGGCATTGGGAGAGGTATCAACCCAAGATAAAAAAAGCCCACATATTTTGCGCCACAGCTTTGCTACCGCTTTATTAAATAAAGGAGCAGAGTTAACAGCTATTAAAGAGCTTTTGGGTCATGCCAATTTATCGGCAACACAGGTATATACTCATAATTCTATCGAAAAATTAAAATCTATCTATAAACAAGCCCATCCAAAGGCATAAAAACAAAGGAGGAAAAAATGAAAATCAACGTACAATCTATTCATTTTGATGCAGACCGTAAGTTATTGGATTATATTGAAACTAAAATCGCTAAACTCGATCATTATTTCGATCAAATTATTCAGGGCAATATTTATTTGAAAGTAGTACCCTCGGAAACCGATGAAAATAAACAAGTAGAAATTAAGTTGGCCATACCCGGTAAAGATTTGTTTTGTAGCGAAATTGCGCTAAGTTTTGAAGCCGCAACCGATTTAGCTATGGATTGTATAAAAATACAGATCCACAAGCATAAAGAACGGGTAAAAGAACACACCAGTAACCATAAACAATTGCTTAATCCGGAAGATACGTTAAAGGCCTTTTAGTAACAAAATAAGTCTAATTTTCAGGGGAGTTTGGGCGGCAAAAAAGGCCGCCTAAATTTTTTTCAGAAAAAATTTTGTTCCACTCTTTAATTGTGTAGATTTGCAGTCCCTTTCGCAAGGCCATGTTATGCGCTTTCGAATAGTATAAAGGGATGTTCATTCATGTATTAAAAAGCTTTTTATATGCAAAAAGCCTCCTTAGCTCAGCTGGTAGAGCAACTGACTTGTAATCAGTAGGTCATTGGTTCGATCCCGATAGGAGGCTCTGTATAGGGGGGATTCCAGAGCGGTCAAATGGGACGGACTGTAAATCCGTTACTTCGGTTTCGAAGGTTCGAATCCTTCTCCCCCCACCATAATATAAGCGGAAGTAGCTCAGTTGGTAGAGCGATAGCCTTCCAAGCTATAGGTCGCGAGTTCGAACCTCGTCTTCCGCTCAGAAAAAAGATAAATGGGCTACGGTTAACAGGGATGTTGATCTTAAGCTTTGCGAAAGTAAACAGCCGAAGTAGCTCAGCGGTAGAGCACTTCCTTGGTAAGGAAGAGGTCGTGGGTTCAAGTCCCATCTTTGGCTCAAAAATTTTATAAAAACAATAACAAACAACAATTAACCTTTAATTAGATTTTAAAATGGCAAAAGAAAAATTTGACCGTAGTAAGCCGCATTTAAATATCGGTACTATTGGTCACGTCGATCACGGTAAAACAACTTTAACAGCAGCTATTACTAAAGTTTTGGCTGATGCTGGTTTATCTGAGGCACGTTCATTCGATTCAATTGACTCAGCTCCTGAGGAAAAAGAAAGAGGTATTACTATTAATACTGCTCACGTTGAGTATTCAACTGCAAACCGTCACTACGCACACGTAGATTGTCCAGGTCACGCGGATTATGTAAAAAACATGGTAACTGGTGCTGCCCAAATGGATGGTGCTATTATCGTTGTTGCTGCAACTGATGGTCCAATGCCACAAACTCGTGAGCACATCCTTCTTGCTCGTCAGGTAGGTGTACCTTCATTAGTTGTATTCATGAACAAAGTGGATATGGTTGATGATCCTGAATTATTAGAATTAGTAGAAATGGAAGTTCGTGAATTATTATCATTCTACGATTTCCCTGGTGATGATATTCCTGTTATTCAAGGTTCTGCATTAGGTGGTTTGAACGGAGATCCTAAATGGGTAGCTAAAATCATGGAATTAATGGATGCTGTAGATAGCTACATTCCGATTCCACCACGCTTAACTGAATTACCTTTCTTGATGCCGATTGAGGATGTATTCTCTATCACAGGTCGTGGTACAGTTGCAACTGGTCGTATCGAGCGTGGTGTAATCAATTCAGGTGATGCAGTTGACATCTTAGGTATGGGTGCTGAGAACTTGAAATCAACCGTTACTGGTGTAGAAATGTTCCGTAAAATTTTAGATTACGGTGAAGCTGGTGATAACGTAGGTTTATTATTACGTGGTATTGAGAAAACTGATATCCGTCGTGGTATGGTAATCTGTAAACCAGGTTCTGTAACTCCTCACACTGATTTCAAAGCTGAGATTTACGTATTATCAAAAGCTGAAGGTGGACGTCATACTCCATTCTTTAACAAATACCGTCCTCAATTCTATTTCCGTACTACAGATGTTACTGGTGAAATTTCATTAGCAGCAGGTGTAGAAATGGTTATGCCAGGTGATAACGTTACGATCAGTGTAAAATTGATCAACGCAATTGCTATGGAGAAAGGTTTACGTTTCGCTATCCGTGAGGGTGGTAGAACTGTAGGTGCCGGACAGGTAACCGAAATTTTGAAATAACAAGATTTCACATAAATAAGGTTAATTGGATAACATAAGTCCGCTTTATTGCGGGCTTATGTTTTCTTGTTAATTAACTACGGGAATAGTTCAACGGTAGAATAGAGGTCTCCAAAACCTTTGATCAGGGTTCGAATCCTTGTTCCCGTGCTTAAGATATAATAGAACAGATGGCAAAAGTTATTGAATTTTTTAAAGAATCGTATAACGAAATGACGCAGAAAGTATCTTGGCCTACGTGGTCTGAGTTACAAAACTCTGCAGTATTGGTATTGGTAGCCTCTATTGTTATTGCCTTTTTGGTTTTGGCAATGGATGAATCGGCAGGTACTGCGTTGAAACTTTTCTATAAATCTCTTGCTTAACATTTTTTAGAACGAAACGATGAGTGATCAACTGAAATGGTACGTAGTACGTGCGGTTAGTGGCAAAGAGAAAAAGGTAAAACAATATCTAGAAGCCGAAATTAATCGTTTGGGTATAGCTCATTTATTGCCTCAAGTATTAATTCCGATGGAAAAATACTTGCAGATGAAAGACGGTAAAAAAATTGCCAAAGAGCGTAATTTTTACCCTGGATATGTATTAATTGAAGCCAATATGGATGCTGAATTACAGCATATCATTAAAAATATTAATAGTGTAATTGGATTTTTAGGTGATAAATCGGGTACACCGGTGCCTATGCGCCAAGCAGAAGTAAACCGCATCTTAGGTAAAGTAGATGAGATGGCCTCTCAAAGTGAGGTAATTAACATCAACTATATGGTTGGAGAGCAGGTGAAGGTAATGGATGGTCCATTCCAAGGCTTTTCTGGTGTAATTGAAGAGGTAAACGACGAGAAGAAAAAACTAAAAGTAATGGTTAAAATTTTCGGCCGTCGTACCCCACTTGAATTGAATTACATGCAAGTAGAAAAAGAATAGTGTTGAGTGGAGGTTTATCCCTCAATAAATACATATTAAAAGCATTTAGATGGCAGAATAGGATAAGAATATAAACACTCTTGTCCAAACTCTAAAGTCTAGATAAATCAAATGTTACATAGCTTCCAACTTACTAACATTGAGTATTAAATAAACAACAAAAAAATGGCAAAAGAAGTCGAAGCGTTAGTAAAATTACAGATCAAGGGAGGAGCTGCAAACCCATCGCCACCGGTAGGACCTGCATTAGGTGCTAAAGGGGTAAACATTATGGATTTTTGCAAGCAATTTAACGCTCGTACCCAAGACAAGCCAGGTAAAGTATTACCGGTAGTAATTTCTGTATATGCTGACAAATCGTTCGAATTTATCATTAAAACCCCTCCAGTAGCTATCCAATTATTGGAAGTTTCTGGTCAAAAAAGTGGTTCTGCAGAGCCAAACCGTAAAAAAGTTGCTAGCGTAAGCTGGGAGCAGGTTGAAGCAATTGCAAAAGATAAAATGACCGATTTAAACGCATTTACCATTGAGTCGGCCATGAAAATGGTTGCAGGTACTGCACGCAGTATGGGAATTACCGTAAATGGTAACGCACCCTGGAATAATTAATTAACACAAATCAGTTTAAGAAGTGGCTAGATTAACAAAAAATCAAAAAACGGCAATTTCCAAAATTGAGGATGGTAAAGCATATACTTTGCAACAAGCTTCGGCTTTAGTAAAAGATATTACTACTACCAAATTTGATGCATCGGTTGACTTGAATGTACGTTTAGGCGTAGATCCTCGTAAAGCGAACCAAATGGTACGTGGTATTGCAACACTTCCTCATGGTACCGGTAAAAATGTACGTGTATTGGCCTTAGTAACCCCCGATAAAGAAGAGGAAGCTAAAGCAGCAGGTGCAGATTACGTAGGTTTGGATGATTATATTGCTAAAATTGAAGCAGGATGGACTGATATTGATATCATTATTACCATGCCTAGTGTGATGGCTAAAGTGGGTAAATTAGGCCGTGTTTTAGGCCCAAGAAACCTGATGCCAAATCCTAAATCAGGAACCGTAACTACCGAAGTAGGTAAAGCGGTAACCGATGTTAAAGGCGGTAAAATTGATTTCAAGGTTGATAAAACCGGAATCATTCATGCTTCTGTAGGGAAAGTATCTTTCTCTGCCGAGAAAATTTATGAGAATGCATTAGAAGTAATTCAAGTGATCTCTAAATTAAAACCATCAGCTGCAAAAGGAACTTATTTCAAAAGCATTTACATGTCTTCTACAATGAGTTCTGGAATCGAAATTGAAACTAAAACTATAGCAGGAATCTAATCATGAGAAAAGAAGAAAAACACGATGTTGTTCTTGCTTTAAAAGAGCAGATTAATAGCTTCAGCAATGTTTACATTGCTGATACTTCTAACCTGACTGTAGCAGCCGTGAATGATATTCGCCGCAAATGTTTCGATAGTGATATCAAAATGCAGGTAGCAAAAAACACCTTAATTAAAAAGGCTTTAGAAGCCGCATCAGGTGAATATGCTGAATTATACGATGTACTTAAAGGATCATCAACTCTATTATTCTCAAACTCAGCTAATGCTCCGGCAAAACTGATTAAAGCCTTGAGAGCTAGCGGTGATAAGCCCCTTTTAAAAGCAGCGTATATAGACAGTGCTATCTTCATTGGCGATAACCAGTTGAACGCTTTAGTGAACTTAAAATCTAAAGAGGAATTAATCGGAGAAATCATCGGATTGTTACAATCACCAGCTAAAAATGTTATTTCAGGCTTACAGTCTGGTAAAAGCAAATTAGCAGGTATTGTTAAAGCATTAGAACAAAGAGGTTAACAAGCACCTAAAGCTTGATTAAAAAACAAAGTATTTAACGTTAAAATTCAAATAAAATGGCAGATTTAAAATCGTTTGCTGAGCAATTAGTAAACTTAACAGTAAAAGAAGTTAATGAGTTAGCTCAAATTCTTAAAGATGAGTATGGTATTGAGCCTGCTGCTGCAGCTGTTGCAGTTGCTGCTCCTGCTGCTGGTGGCGCTGCCGCTGGTGCTGCAGAAGAAAAAACCAGCTTTAATGTATTATTGAAAGAAGCTGGTGGTCAGAAACTAGCAGTAGTAAAATTAGTGAAAGATTTAACCGGTTTAGGTTTGAAAGAAGCTAAAGACTTAGTTGATGCAGCGCCATCTGAATTAAAAGCAGGTGTTGCTAAAGACGAAGCTGATGCTTTGAAAAAACAATTAGAAGAAGCCGGCGCAGTTGTTGAAATTCAATAATCTGACACGCTAAAAATGGCCTTAGACTCCGGTTTTCACCGGGGTCTATTGCTGTTTCTATTGGTTTCTATTGCTGTTTGACCTACAGCGCTCTCCGAAAAAAGAGCAAAAAAGTCGCACAGTTTATTTTTAAACTAAAAAACTAAATCCCTTGGCAAACACTACTAAACATACCGAAAGAATCAATTTTGCAACCAGCAAGCATGTGTTGGACTATCCCGACTTTCTGGATGTACAATTGCAATCATTCAGGGAATTCTTTCAGTTAGAAACCACTTCAGATAACCGTCATCAAGAAGGTTTATTTAAAGTATTCTCTGAAAACTTCCCCATTTCTGATTCTAGAAACATCTTCGTTTTAGAGTTTTTAGATTATTTCGTAGATCCGCCACGATACGACATTCAGGAATGTATTGAACGTGGCTTAACCTATAGTGTTCCTCTTAAAGCTAAACTCCGTTTATCTTGTAACGACGAGGAACATGAAGATTTCGAAACCATCGTTCAGGATGTTTATTTGGGAACTATCCCATACATGACTCCTAAAGGTACCTTTGTAATTAATGGCGCCGAGCGTGTAATTGTTTCTCAACTACACCGTTCACCAGGTGTGTTTTTCGGCCAAAGCCGCCACACCAACGGAACTAAATTATATTCTGCCCGTGTAATTCCTTTCAAAGGATCGTGGATAGAATTTGCTACAGACGTAAACAACGTGATGTATGCATACATTGACCGTAAGAAGAAATTCCCGGTAACCACTTTATTGCGTGCCATTGGTTACGATTCGGATAAAGACATTTTAGAATTATTCGAACTAGCCGACGAGGTAAAAGTGAGTAAAGCTGCCCTCAAGAAATTTGTAGGCCGTAAGCTTGCCGCTAGAGTATTGAAAAAATGGGTAGAAGATTTTGTTGATGAATCAACCGGTGAGGTTGTTTCTATCGATAGAAACGAAGTTATTTTAGAGCGTGAAACTATTTTAGAAGACGATCACATCGATATGATTATTGATGCTGGTGTAAAATCTATCATCTTATCTAAAGAAGATGCCAGCCACGCAGGTGATTATACCATCATTTACAATACCTTACAAAAAGACACTTCAAACTCAGAAAAAGAAGCTGTGGAGCATATCTACAGACAATTACGTAACGCTGAACCACCTGATGAGGAAACTGCTCGTGGTATCATTGATCGTTTGTTCTTCTCTGATAAAAGATACGATTTAGGTGATGTAGGTAGATACCGCATTAACCGTAAATTGAAATTAAATACCCCAGATACTACGAAAGTATTAACCAAGCAAGACATTATTGCTATTGTGAAATACTTAATTCAGTTGATCAACTCTAAAGCCGAGGTGGATGATATTGATCACTTATCTAATCGTAGAGTGCGTACCGTTGGTGAGCAATTATACGCTCAATTTGGTGTTGGTTTAGCCCGTATGGCTCGTACCATCCGTGAGCGTATGAACATTCGCGATAACGAGGTATTTACACCAACCGACTTAATTAATGCACGTACGCTATCTTCTGTGATTAACTCGTTCTTCGGAACCAACCAATTGTCACAGTTTATGGATCAAACCAATCCTCTGGCAGAGATTACGCACAAGCGTCGTCTGTCAGCCTTAGGGCCAGGTGGTTTATCTAGAGAGCGTGCAGGTTTCGAGGTTCGTGACGTACACTACACCCACTACGGTCGTTTGTGTACTATCGAAACACCAGAGGGACCAAACATTGGTTTGATTTCGTCACTTTGCGTTCACGCAAAAATCAACAACTTAGGTTTTATCGAAACTCCTTATCGTAAGGTAGATAAAGGCCGTGTAGTGGTTGAAGAGCCGGTAACGTATTTATCTGCCGAAGACGAAGATGGAAAAACCATCGCACAAGCAAATGCGCAATACGATGATAAGGGAAACTTTGCAACACCACGTGTAAAAGCACGTTTCGAAGGCGATTTTCCGGTAATTGCGCCAGAAAAATTAGATTTGATGGACGTAGCGCCAAACCAAATCACTTCTATTGCGGCTTCCCTCATTCCGTTCTTAGAACACGATGATGCGAATAGAGCCTTGATGGGATCGAACATGCAACGCCAGGCTGTGCCTTTGTTGCGTCCAGAAGCTCCCATTGTAGGAACTGGTTTGGAAGGCCGTGTAGCCCGCGATTCTCGTACCTTAATTAATGCCGAAGGTAATGGGGTAGTAGAATACGTAGATGCTAATGAAATTAAAATTCGTTACGAGCGTAATGCAGATGACATATTGGTTTCTTTCGAGGGTGAAGTAAAATCCTATCCATTAATCAAATTCCAAAAAACAAACCAAAGCACCTGTATCAACTTAAAGCCAATTGTTAAAAAAGGCCAAAAAGTAGAAAGAGGACAAGTGCTTTGTGAAGGATATGCCACTCAGAATGGCGAATTGGCCTTGGGTCGTAACTTAAAAGTGGCGTTCATGCCATGGCAAGGTTACAATTTCGAGGATGCGATTGTAATTTCTGAGCGTGTGGTATCTCAAGATATCTTTACTTCATTGCATATCGAAGAATTTGAATTAGAAGTTCGCGATACGAAACGTGGTGAAGAAGAATTAACACCAGACATTCCGAACGTTTCTGAAGAGGCTACTAAAGACTTGGATGAAAACGGCGTAATTCGTGTGGGTGCTGAGGTGAAAGAGGGTGATATCTTAATTGGTAAAATTACACCAAAAGGAGAGTCAGATCCGTCGCCAGAAGAAAAATTATTGAGAGCTATTTTTGGTGATAAAGCAGGTGATGTAAAAGATGCGTCTTTGAAAACACCTCCATCTATCCACGGGGTAGTAATTGATACTAAATTATTCTCTAGAGCTAAGAAAACTACCAAAGCAGAAGAAAAAGCATTGGTTGAGAAATTAGACGCCAACTTTACAAAATCTAATAAAGATTTAAGAGATAAGTTGGTAGAAAAATTATTCACTATTGTAAACGGTAAAACCTCACAAGGTATTTACAACGTGTACAAAGAGTTGTTAATTGCTAAAGGCGTTAAATTCACTCAAAAAGTATTGGCCGATTTAGATGTTGCCAATATCAATCCTACTAAGTGGACTACCGATGAGGATAAAAATGAGTTAATTAAACAAACCTTGCACAACTACAACATTCGTTTAAACGAAGGCTTAGGTGCATACAAACGTGAGAAATTTGCTATTACCGTGGGCGATGAATTGCCTTCAGGTATTGTTCAAATGGCCAAAGTGTATGTAGCTAAGAAACGTAAGTTGAAAGTAGGGGATAAAATGGCAGGCCGTCACGGTAACAAAGGTATTGTTGCCCGTATCGTTCGCGATGAAGATATGCCATTCCTAGAAGACGGAACTCCAGTTGATATTGTGTTAAACCCATTGGGTGTACCTTCACGTATGAACTTGGGCC
>JBIIBV010000096.1:0-2891 GCA_044239195.1 Sphingobacteriaceae bacterium
ACTTTACTACCGACACGGCAGCCTCTTTACGTGCCGTAGAAATTAATGCCGATGTAGTATTAAAAGGCACCCGAGTAGATGGTATTTACACCGCCGACCCAGAAAAAGATGCTACCGCTACCCGTTTCGATGAAATTAGTTTTGCCGATGTATACAGCAAAAATCTCAACGTAATGGATATGACCGCCTTTACCCTCTGCCAAGAAAATAATTTACCCATTATTGTGTTTGATATGAACAAACCTGGTAATTTCTTAAAATTGGCCAAAGGCGAACCTATAGGAACTTTAGTGAAATAATAAACGATTGATAGAACATGAGCGAACTCATTAAAAAACAACTAGAAGATGCCAAGGCCACTATGGACAAGGCGATTGATCATACCGAAGCAGAATTAAGCAAAATTCGGGCAGGGAAGGCCACGCCCTCTATGTTAGATGGCTTGATGGTAGATTATTACGGTACCCCAACACCCTTGAGCCAGATAGGTACGGTAAACACGCCCGATGCCCGTACGTTGGTTATTCAGCCATGGGAAAAAAGCTTATTAATGGTCATTGAAAAGTGTATTATGGAATCTAACTTGGGCTTAAATCCACAAAATGATGGAAGCATTATCCGCTTAAACATACCGCCATTAACCGAAGAGCGTAGAAAAGACTTAGTAAAAAAGGTGAAAGAAGAAGCAGAAAAAGGGCGTATTGCCGTGCGCAATATTCGTAAAGATGCCAACGAAAAAATTAAAAAATTAAAAGCCGATGGCGTATCGGACGATGAGATTAAAGTAGGCGAAGCGGATGTCCAAAAATTAACCGATACCTATATAGCCAAGGTAGATGCACATGCCGAAGCCAAAGAAAAAGATATCATGACGGTTTAATAGCAATAAAAAAGTCATAAGCAAAGGGAATGGGGAAATACCTCGTTCCCTTTGTTATTTTTGTAACACATGAATATATTACTGCAATATTTAAAAAATTATAAGGGTTTATTGGCGCTAGCACTTTTACTAGCCGCCCTTAATATGGTATTCTCCCTTCTCGATCCACACATTACGGGTAAAATAGTCGATAATTTTATTGAGAAACGGAGTACGCTTGGTCGTTCGGAATTTATTGGTGGCATTTTACGTTTAATTGGCTTAGCTGTGGGAGCTGCCATGGTATCTAGAATTGCCAAGAATTTACAAGATTATTATACCAATATTATTGTACAAAGGCTTGGGGCACAATTGTATGCCGATGGTTTAAAACATTCGCTAGAATTGCCTTATCAAACTTTCGAAGACCAACGCAGTGGCGAAACACTAGGTATCTTACAAAAAGTACGTACCGATACCGAACGCTTTATTACCGCATTCATCAGTATTTTGTTTACCAGTTTAGTGGGGATGATTTTTGTGGTGGTATATTCTCTAAACGTAAGCTATAAAGTAACACTCGTTTATTTTGCCGCTGTTCCGGTAATTGCCATAACTAGCTGGTTATTGAGCCGTAAAATTAAAACAGTGCAAAAAAACATTGTAAAAGAAACTACCGGATTGGCAGGCTCTACCACCGAATCGCTACGAAATATAGAGTTGGTAAAAAGCTTAGGTTTAGCCAATCAAGAAATAGAACGATTAAATGCTACCACCTATAAAATTTTAGGCTTAGAGCTCAAGAAAATTAAATACGTGCGCAGCATGTCGTTCTTGCAAGGCACTACCGTAAATTTTGTGCGTAGCGCCATGGTGGTGGTGCTTATGATTTTAATTTTTGATCAAGAAATATCACCAGGTAAATATTTTACCTTCTTATTTTATTCCTTCTTTTTGTTTAACCCTTTACAAGAACTAGGCAATGTAATTGTGGCTTGGCGGGAAGCAGAGGTGTCGCTGACTAATTTTAACCGAATTTTGAGCATGCCCAAAGAGGCAAAACCAACCAAACCGAAAGCATTAGGGCCTATTGATAGCTTGGCTTTTGATAAGGTAAGCTTTAAGCATTTAACAGCTAACCGTAATGCCTTAACCGAAATTTCGTTTAGTGCAAAAGTGGGTGAAACTATTGCCTTTGTTGGCCCATCTGGATCGGGTAAAACTACCCTGGTAAAATTATTGGTGGGTTTATATCAGCCTTTAAGCGGAGAGGTTTTGTATAATAAACACGCCAGTAGCGCCATTGATTTGGATGAATTAAGAGAGAAAATTGGTTTTGTTACCCAAGACACCCAATTATTTTCGGGAACTATTCGTGAAAATTTATTATTTGTACGCCCAACAGCTACCGATGAGGAATGCATGGATGTGTTGCATAAAGCAGCTTGCGAAAATTTATTAGCCAGAGCAAACAATGGCCTCGATACGGTAATTGGCGAAGGTGGTGTAAAGGTTTCTGGCGGCGAAAAACAACGTTTGTCTATTGCAAGAGCTTTACTACGCCAACCGGATATTTTAGTATTTGATGAGGCTACTTCTTCTTTAGATTCTTTAACAGAAGAAGAAATTACAGTCACCATTCGCGATGTATCGGTATTAAAAAACCACATTACCATTCTTATTGCACACCGTTTGTCTACCATTATGCACGCAGATCGCATTTACGTGCTCGAAAAAGGGCAGATTGTAGAATCGGGCAAGCATAAGAATTTATTGGAAGAGAAAGGCTTGTATTACGCCATGTGGCGGCAACAAATTGGGGAAAACACCCTAGCATAAAAAAAGCCCTCCAGTTTTTGGAGGGCTTTTTTTATTACTTTTTGAGGGAGATAAAATCAGCAATGATTTTTAAACTCTCCTCCTCTATAAAATCAAACTCGTCGGAGGCTTTCACCTCTCCTTTTTTCAGAGGAGCTAAACCTCGGCTGGCTCTTCGTTTATTCTCACGTACTAAGTTTTTGGCTTCTTGTGC
>JBIIBV010000052.1:0-11404 GCA_044239195.1 Sphingobacteriaceae bacterium
GGCGATCCCATTGCGGTAACTATTTCGGGCTACCAATTAAGCCTACGTAAGCAAGAAGCTTCTACCATCATTTTAGTTTAAAAAAATCAGGTGAAAAAGCAATTAAAAGTGGCGCTGGTTGGTAATCCCAACACCGGAAAGTCGACGCTTTTTAATCTGTTAACTGGTTTAAATCAAAAAATTGGCAATTTCCCAGGCGTTACGGTTGATAAAAAAACCGGTACGTATAAACTCCCCACAGGCCAAGAAGCTCAATTAATCGATTTGCCGGGAGCCTATAGCCTGTATCCTAAAAGTAAAGATGAAGGCTTGGTATTGGAGGTGTTGGCAAATACTGCTAACGAAATTCATCCCGATGTGGTGGTATTTATTGCCGATGCCACCAATCTAAAACGAAACCTTCTTTTATTTTCGCAAGTTGCCGATTTAAAACTGCCTACCATTATTGCCCTAAACATGATGGATTTGGCCAAGCGGGGTGGTGTTCATATTCAGGTAGATAAATTGGCCCAAAAACTCGGAGTGCGTGTAGTACCGATTTCGGCACGTAATGCAGAGGGCATTGATGAACTTAAACAAGCTATTGCCGATGCTTCTAGCCTTGCCACCCAAACCGATACCATTGATTTTTCGGAGTTTTTAAACCCAACTGCTTTGCAAGAATTGCAAACGGAGCTTGGTCTAAAAGAATCGTATGAGGCGCTATTACTTGCGCATCAGTATGAGCAAATAGGCTTTTTAAGCGCCAAACAAAAAACATACATCGCGGCCTGGGTAGCAGCAAACGATTTTAAATCGCAAGGTTTACAGGCGAAGGAAACCATTGCCCGCTACAATGCCATTAATGAGGTGTTGTTCGATACCGTACAAACCGATGTACAGCCCTTGGGAGAAAGTTATAGCAACCGTATCGATCGGGTGCTTACCCACAAGATTTGGGGCTTGGGCATTTTCATGCTCATTCTGTTTACTATTTTCCAATCTATTTTTTCGTGGTCGGCATACCCCATGAGTCTCATAGAAGATGCTTTTGTTTGGCTAGGAAATACGGCACACCAGTTATTGCCTGCGGGGCAACTCACCAATTTATTAGTCGATGGGGTGCTCTCGGGCTTAAGCGGTGTACTGGTCTTTATTCCTCAAATAGCCATTTTATTTGCCTTTATTGCCATTTTAGAAGATACGGGTTATATGGCTCGGGTTACCTTTATGATGGACCGCATTATGCGCAAGGTGGGCTTAAACGGGAAATCGGTGGTGCCTATAATTGGTGGTTTGGCTTGTGCGGTGCCTTCTATTATGAGTGCCCGTAACATTGAAAATTGGAAAGACCGCATTATTACCATTATGGTCACTCCTTTGGTGAGTTGTTCGGCTCGTTTGCCAATTTATACCTTACTCATTTCCTTGGTAGTGCCCGATTACCGCATTTTGGGCCTTTTAAATATGCAGGGTTTGGCTTTAATGGCCATGTATGTAATTAGTTTGGTGAGTGCGGTATTGGTGGCTTGGGTATTGAAATTTATTATTAAAGCCCGAGAACGGGGCTATTTTATCATGGAATTGCCGGTATATCGCATGCCTCGTTGGAAAAACGTGGGCTATACCATGTACGATAAAGTAAAGGCTTTTGTGTTCGAAGCCGGCAAAGTCATCGTAGCCATTTCCATCATTTTGTGGGTATTGGCTTCTTATGGTCCAGGGAATAGGTTTGCAGTTATTGATCAGCAATTTGCCAACCCAAGCTATACCCAACAATTTTCTCCACAACAAGTAGCCAATTTAAAAGCATCGGCCCGTTTAGAAAATTCCTATGCCGGCGTGTTGGGTAAAAGTATTGAGCCCGTAATTAAGCCCTTGGGTTTCGATTGGAAGATAGGCATCGCCCTCATCACTTCTTTTGCGGCCCGTGAGGTATTTGTGGGTACCATGGCTACCTTGTACAGTGCGCAAGGCGATGGCTCCCGTACAGAATCGGTACGAGATAAAATGGCCGAGGCCAGAAATCCCGATACCGGCGAATTGGTATTTACCCTACCGGTAGCTTTTTCCTTGATGATATTTTACGCTTACGCCATGCAGTGCATGAGTACCCTGGCGGTGGTATACCGCGAAACCAAGAGCTGGAAATGGCCACTCATTCAATTGGTGTATATGACCGCCATGGCCTATGTGGCTAGTTTTTTCGTGTATCAGTTCTTAAGCTAATTTGTATTTTTAGGGGTGGATAGAATTCAGCTACTCGACCAATACTTGCCGCCGCAATGTGCTCCGCTGATTGCTCGGTGGATTGATCATTTTCAGTGTGAATTTAAAATATCGCGAAGCAGAGGGACTAAACTAGGCGATTATCGCCCTCCCTTTGCCGGTCAAGGCCACCGCATTTCTATCAATTACGATTTAAATCCCTATTCCTTTTTGGTAACCACCGTGCACGAATTTGCGCATTTGCTTACCTGGAACGAGCATAAGCGCAAGGCGAAGCCCCATGGCACCGAGTGGAAAGCCAATTTTAAACGCATGATGCGTCCTTTTTTCGAAAAGGAAGTTTTTCCTATGGATATTAAGCGGGCTATTGTGCAGTATTTGGAAAACCCTGCTGCGGCTAGTTGCAGCGATTTGCGTTTATCTCGGGCATTAAAAGCTTACGATGCCAGTCCCGAACATTTGTGTTTGTTAGAAACCCTCCCAATAGGCACTATGTTTAAGTGGAAAGCGGATAGGGTGTTTAAGATAGAAGCGAAAATTCGCAAGCGTTTCCGTTGTGTGGAACCTGCTACCGGTAAGGTGTATTTGTTTAATCCGTTGGTGGAGGTGGAGGCCTATATTACTAAATGACAGCTTAGCCTTTCTTCGGTGAATGTTCCGTTTTCCATTGCTGGCTAAACGATTGTTCGGCCACTTGGGGTAATTCGCGGTGTTTGCTCCAGGTTTTAGAGAAGAATTTTTGGAGTAGGCGGTTTTTCGTTTTTCCGCTAAAGAAATCCATGAGTTTGCGGCTTTTCATTCCTTTTTTCCAGAAAAACCAGCCCCAATTTTCGGTACGGGTGCTTAGGCCCTCATCCACCGCATCGCGGCGGTTCAGTAGGAGCATTTTATGAATGTCAATTTTTACGGGGCATACCTCGGTGCATTTGCCGCAAAGGCTAGACGCATAGCTCAGGTGTTTAAACTCTTCCATGCCGGCTTGGTGCGGGGTAATTACCGAGCCAATGGGGCCGCTGTAGGTAGTATCGTAGCTGTGGCCACCAATGTTTTTGTATACCGGGCAGGCATTTAAGCATGCCCCGCAACGAATACAGTACAAGCCTTGGCGTTGGTCTTTTTGAGCCAATAAATTGGTACGCCCATTGTCCAGCAAAATCACGTACATTTCCTCTGGTCCATCGCTTTCGTTCTCTTGGCGTGGGCCACTTAAAATGGTGTTGTATACGGTTAGGTTTTGTCCGGTGCCGTGGGTAGAAAGTAAGGGCCAAAATAAATCTAAATCGGCCATCGAGGGAATGAGTTTTTCGATACCCACAATGGCTATGTGTATTTTAGGGAAGGTGGTGCTCAATCTGGCATTTCCTTCGTTTTCTGTTAGGGCAATGCTGCCCGTATCGGCCAATAAAAAGTTGGCGCCAGTAATGCCAATATCGGCAGTGGTATATTTTTCGCGAAGCAGTTCTCGTGCTTTTTGGGTTAATTCTTCTGGCGTAGCGTTAGGCTCGGTGCCAAATTTTTCGTGAAATAAGTCGGCAATGGCTTCTTTGCTGAGGTGCATAGCCGGGGTTACAATGTGGTAAGGTTTTTGGCCCAATAGCTGCACAATGTATTCGCCCAAATCACTTTCTAGGGCTTCTACGTTATGTTTTTCTAGAAATTCGTTCAAATGAATTTCTTCGGTAGCCATCGATTTGGATTTGATAACTGTTTTGGCACCCGATTTTTTAATAATATTTAAGATTTCTTGCCTGGCTTCCTCGGCGGTATTGGCCCAAAGCACCTTGCCGCCTCTACGCTGAAAATTGCTTTCGAATTCGGGCAATAGCTTGTCTAAATTCTCCATCACTTTCCATTTAATTACGTGGGCTTTCTTTTTGGAGGCTTCCAGATTTGCCAAACGACTTAATCCACGCACTACCGCCGCATCGTATTTACCAATATTGTGGTTAATAATTTGACGGTGGCTTAAATCGAAGGCCTTTTCGCTGCTCTTCTCTTGAAATAGGTTGGCCGTGTTGGACATAGAGCGAATTTAGGAAAAAGCATTCGCAAACGGATATAAAAAAAGCCCCCGAATTTCGGGGGCTTTTTTGTTGCTCGGATAGTTTATCTATCGGCAGGGAAATCGTTTTTCACGTCTACTACCGGAGCTTTATCGCGGTTAGCAATATCCCAAGCGGTAAAGAATACCAAACGGGTACGTTTAGCAAGCATTTCAAAATTGATTTTGCTTACCTCGTCGCCTGGTTTGTGATAATCTTCGTGTACGCCATTAAAGTAAAAAATAATGGGAATACCGTGTTTCGCAAAGTTATAGTGATCAGAACGGTAGTAAATACGCTCCGGATCGTTCGGGTCGTTGTATTTGTAATCGATGGTTAAACGAGTGTAGGTAGCGTTGGTGTATTCGCTAATTTTATGCAAATCGCTACTTAATTTGTCAGAACCAATTAAGTATACATAATCCGGATTGTCTTTGTGTTTCGGATCAACACGACCAATCATATCGATGTTTAAATTGGTTACTGTTTTCGCTAATGGGAAAATTGGGCTTTCTGAATACCACTCAGAACCTAACAAACCTTTTTCTTCGCCACAAACCGCTAAGAATAAGATGCTACGGCGTGGGCCATGGCCTTCGGCTTTGGCTTTGGCAAAAGCTTGCGCCATTTCCAATACACCGGTAGTTCCAGAACCATCGTCATCGGCACCGTTATTTACTTTATCGGTTCCCTCTGTAGTTAAACCAATATGGTCGTAGTGGCCGCTTACTACTACAATTTCGTCTTTCAAATCGGTACCTTCCACTAAGCCCATTACGTTGTCGGCTTTAACATTGCTTACTTTAGAAAGCACACTTGCCTGCACGCTGGTTTTAACTGCTTTTGAAGCTGGTTTGCCACTGCTGGCAATGTCTGCGGTTAAGTCGGTAATGCTTGCTTTAGTTTTCGCTAATATGGCATTTGCTACTGCTTTAGAAACAGTAATTACCGATGCTTGTACCGGCTGATTTGGTTTATCTAAAATTAAACGACCAGTTTGTAAATAACTAGCCATGCGTTTCAAATTGCTTTCCAAATCGGGGTTAAAGCTGATAATTAAGGCTGGTTTTTTACTTTGCAAATTGCGTAAGCGTTTAGCCGCATTCCAAGTAGATGCTTTTTCTGTTCCGGTAATGATAGATTTTCCGTTTACGAATGGTTCTTTTTCGGTTGAGTAAAGCACCACTTTTCCTTTAAGGTCTAGTCCGGCTAATTCGTTGAATTTTTCATCTTCAATGCCGTAGCCTACAAAAACAACTTCGCTAATGCTTTTGGTGAAATCTACTTTGGAGCTTGAAGTGTAGAAATCTTTAAAATTGGTAAAGCTTTGTTTGCCCACTTTTAAGGTAGAGTTGCCTGGAGCAATTTCTACCAAAGGCACTTTTTGCAAATAGCTACCATTTACCGGGGCTATTAATCCAAGGCTTTTAAATTGAGCCGAAATGTATTCGGCAGCTTTCCATGCGCCCGGTTTTCCGGTTTCGCGACCTTCGTACTCGTCAGAAGCTAATACCGACAAATGTTTGTAGGCATCTTCTTTCGTAATGTAATTTCCGTATTTAACGGCAATTTTATCCTGAGCTACCGCGGCATTGCCTAGCAATAAGGCTGCTGCAAGGATAAAAATGGAACGATTGTGTTTCATGTTTTATTAAATTTAGTTTATGGTTTTAGCAAGATATTTTATGTACTCTGTTGGCGTGTCTACCGCCTTCAAATTCGGTTTGTAAAAAAGCATCGGCTATGGCTTGTGCATCGACTTCAGAAATGAAACGTGCAGGCAAGCACAATACATTTGCATCGTTGTGGGTGCGGGCCAGTACGGCCAATTCTACGGTCCAGCAAATAGCCGCTCGTACGCCTTGGTGTTTGTTGGCTGCCATGGCTACGCCGTTGGCGCTGCCGCAAATTAGTATACCCAAGTCGTATTCACCGCTTTCTACAGCTAAGGCTACGGGGTGTGCAAAATCTGGGTAGTCTACCGAATCGGTGCTGTAGGCACCAAAATCCTTCAGTTCGTTTTGGCTAAGGTGTGCCAATAATGTTTGCTTGTAGGCAAATCCAGCATGGTCGGCTCCGAGAGCAATGCGCATTGGTTTGGTTGACATAACTCAAATGTAAATTTTTCTGCGCTAGCTTTTCGTAAAATTTTGATGATAATTTAAAACACTTAGTTGCTGTAAAATTCAACTTCACGTTTTTTGCGCCTGCGATCTACTTTTGCAGATACCAGAATACTGATTTCGAATAATAAAAATAGTGGGAAACTTACCGTAAGCATGGTAAATATATCGGGCGTTGGCGTTACCAATGCTGCAATAATTAAAATAAGTACCGTCGCATAACTGCGATTTTTACGCATAAATTTCGGGGTCATCATGCCTAATTTCGATAAAATATAGATGATGATGGGCAATTCGAAAATGATGCCAGATCCTAGTGTTAGGGTTGCTACGGTAGATAGATAGGAATCGATACTGATGTTGTTTACAATAATACTGCTAACAGTATAGTTAGCTAAAAAGTTTATAGAAAGTGGGCAAATGATGTAATAGCCAAACAAAATGCCCAATATGAATAATAGCGTGGCAAAAAACACAAAGCCCGTGGCCGATTTGCGTTCACTTGTTCTCAGTGCGGGTTTCACAAAGCGCCAAATTTCCCAAAGTAAATAGGGGAAACCTAAAATCAAGCCTACAATTAGTGCCGAATTTAGTTGCAGGGTAAATTGCCCTGCCATTTCGGTGTTTATGATGTTAAAAGGAATTTCTTTGATGCAAAAGTCGGGGCCAAGGTTAAAGCGTTCCCCCAGTTGACACATCATGCGGTAGGTCCAAAAATCTGGTTTTTTTGGCCCCATAATAATGGTATCGAAAATAAAATCGTAGTAAACGAAAGCTAAAGAAGTAAAT
This sequence comes from Sphingobacteriaceae bacterium, assembly GCA_044239195.1. Lineage (GTDB taxonomy): Bacteria > Bacteroidota > Bacteroidia > Sphingobacteriales > Sphingobacteriaceae > JAIPAN01. The sequence continues at coordinate 7,163 of JBIIBV010000052.1, forward strand.
ACCACAATGGCCAATGCAGCCCGAACTAGGTGCCAACGCAATACGGCTAAATGTCCAAAAAAAGACATTTCTTCTTCGAGTGTAGCTGGCTTTCTCGATTTTTTCGCTCTATTTGGTGTTTCTTCGCTCATTTGGAGCTGTAAAAATACCATTCTTTTGTTCTAGAATGGCATCTTCTTCTAGATTGTATTAGCTTTTCATTTCAAAGGTATCCATAAACTTGGTAGTGAAATTTCCGGCTCTAAAATCGGGGTCTTTCATTAATTGTAAATGGAAAGGAATGGTGGTTTTTATGCCCTCAATTACAAATTCGCTTAGGGCACGTTCCATGGTGCAAAGGGCTTCTTCGCGGCTTTGCGCTACGCAAATTAGCTTGGCAATCATAGAATCATAATTCGACGGAATTTGATAACCGGCATAAACGTGGGTATCTACGCGTACGCCATGCCCACCCGGAGAGTGGAAATGTTTGATTAAGCCAGGTGCCGGACGGAAGTTGTTGTATGGATCTTCAGCGTTTATACGGCACTCGATGGCAAACATGGTTGGCTCGTAGTTTTTACCACTAATAGGTTCGCCAGCGGCTACTTTAATTTGTTCTTTTATTAAATCGAAGTTAATTACTTCTTCGGTTACCGGATGTTCTACTTGAATACGGGTATTCATTTCCATGAAGTAGAAATTGCGGTGTTTATCTACTAAAAACTCAATAGTTCCGGCACCTTCGTAGTTTACGGATTGCGCACCTTTAATAGCCGCTTCGCCCATGCGTTTGCGCAAATCGGCGGTCATAAAAGGTGAAGGAGATTCTTCCACCAATTTTTGGTGACGGCGCTGTATAGAGCAATCACGTTCAGAAAGGTGGCAGGCTTTACCGTATTGGTCGCCAATAATTTGAATTTCAATGTGGCGTGGATCTTCAATAAATTTTTCAAGATACAATCCGTCGTTACCAAAGGCAGCACCCGATTCTTGGCGTGCACTATCCCAAGCATTTTCAAATTCTTCATCTTTCCAAACTATCCGCATGCCGCGGCCACCACCACCGGCAGTTGCCTTTAAAATTACCGGATAGCCAATTTCATTCGCAATTTTAATGCCTTGTGCAACATCGCTTAATAAACCCTCAGAGCCTGGAATAGTAGGCACTCCGGCTTTTTTCATGGTTTCTTTAGCCGAGGCTTTATCGCCCATGCCGTTAATTTGGTCGGGTGTGGCGCCAATAAATTTAATACCGTAATCTTGGCAAATAGCAGAAAATTTAGCGTTTTCAGATAAAAATCCATATCCTGGGTGTATAGCATCGGCATTGGTCAACTCGGCAGCCGAGATAATGTTCGGAATACTTAAATACGAATCTTTGCTGGGTGGTGGGCCAATACATACCGCTTCGTCTGCAAAACGTACGTGTAAACTTTCACGATCGGCGGTAGAGTACACGGCTACGGTTTTAATACCCATTTCTTTACAGGTACGAATGATGCGTAGGGCAATTTCGCCACGGTTGGCAATTAATATCTTTTTGAACATGAGAATAGCGTTATCGGTTCGATAATCGGTTTTAATACAGATTTACGATGAACTTATACGGGTTCTACTAAAAATAAAGGCTGATCGTATTCGATTGGACTGGCATTATCTACCAATACCTTTACAATGCGGCCTGAAATTTCTGCTTCAATTTCATTGAATAATTTCATGGCTTCTACCACGCACAATACTTGGCCAGCTTTAATTTCGTCGCCCACGTTCACAAAGGATGGTTTATCTGGGCTAGCCGAGCGGTAAAACGTACCAATCATTGGCGATTTAATGGTCAGATAGTTATCAGATTCGCTAACTGCCGGTGCTGCTGCCGCTACGGGCGCTGCTGCCACAGGAGCAGGCGCTGCCGCCAGGGGTGCTGCTGCCGGAATGGAAGCCGTTACCACGGTAGGAGCCTGATTGGTCTTTATGGTAATTTTAAAATCGTTTTCTTCGATAGAAACCTCATTTACACCTGATTTGTGCACAAATTTGATGAGATCTTGAATCTGTTTAATATCCATTTTTTTCTTATTAAATCAATTTATTAAACTTTCTTGGGGTCAAATTTAAGATAATTATTTCAAATAGCTTTTCTTTGGTTAATATGCCCATTTTAGGTATACCGAACCCCAGGTAAAACCACCGCCAAAAGCGGCTAAAATAAGGGTATCGCCTTTTTTTAATTTCGATTCCCAATCGTTTAAGCATAACGGAATAGTACCGTTGGTGGTATTGCCATACTGCTCAATATTTACCATTACTTTTTCCGGTCCTACGCCCATGCGGTTGGCAGTAGCATCAATAATGCGTTTATTGGCTTGATGCGGAACCAGCCAAGCTACATCATCGGCCGTTAATTGGTTGCGTTCCATAATTTCTGCGGCTACATCGGCCATATTGGTTACAGCAAACTTAAATACGGCTTGGCCTTCTTGGTAGGCATAGTGCTCTTTGGCATCTACAGTTTCGTGGCTAGCCGGATTGGCCGATCCGCCGGCTTTCATGTTTAAATATTGTCCGCCCGAACCATCGCTTTTCAGAATGGCATCTTGTATGCCCAAACCTTCAGTATTTGGTTCTAGTAATACAGCTCCGCAACCATCGCCAAAAATAATGCAGGTGGCACGGTCTTCGTAGTTGATGATAGACGACATTTTATCGCCCCCTACTACCAATACTTTCTGGTGTTTACCCGATTCTATGAATTGCGAACCGGTGGTTAAACCATAAATAAAGCCCGAGCAAGCGGCATTTAAATCGAAGCCCCAGGCATTTATAGCCCCAATTTTATCGGCTAAAATATTGGCCGATGCCGGGAAGGGCATATCGGGGGTGGTGGTACAAAAAATAATCAGGTCAATTTCTTCGGCTGCAATGCCTCTTTTTTTAAGCAAACCTTCAACGGCAGGTACAGCCATATCGGAAGTGCCTAGGCCTTTGCCTTTTAAAATGCGACGTTCTTTAATACCGGTTCTACTTACAATCCATTCGTCGTTGGTATCCACCATTTTTTCGAGTTCGGCATTGCTTAAAACATACTCGGGAACATAGGCGTTTACTGCGGTAATGGCCGCACGAATTTGTTGCATAAAGGAATGTTTATGAAGTGAAGGCTGCCTTAATTTTGTCTACTAATTTCGACTCAATCATGGTTTTTGACAGCAAAATCATGTTTTTTATGGCCTCTGGGCTAGAAATACCGTGACCTATAATTACCGGGGCATTTACTCCTAAAATAGGGCTGCCTCCGTATTGTTCGTAGTTAAAGCGATCGAAAAACTCGTCTTTAAATCCTTTTTTTAGCGTTAAAATATAGAAGGTTTCGGCTAGTTTAAGCATTACGTTTCCGGTAAAGCCATCGCACACAATTACATCGGCTTTCTCGTTAAATAAATCTCTACCTTCAATATTTCCTATAAAATTGATGTTTTTTTGATCTTTTAAGAGCGGGAAAGCCGCTTGGCTTACTAAGTTGCCTTTTTCTTCTTCTTCGCCAATGTTCATTAAGCCCACTTTTGGATTGCTAATGCCATATACGGCTTCTGCAAAAATGCTTCCCAAAACGCCAAATTGGGCCAATACTTCGGGTTTGCAATCGGCGTTGGCACCTACATCGAGCATAATGCCGAACCCGTTTTTTAGTTTGGGTACATTGGTGGCAATGGCTGGGCGTTGCACGCCTTCAATGGCTCGTACGCTAAACATGGAGCCCACTAACATGGCTCCGGTGTTTCCGGCCGAGGCAAAAGAATCAATTTTTCCTTCTTTAAGGTATTGAAATCCAACAGAGATGCTGGAATTTGGTTTTTGAGTGATGGCTTTGGTTGGGTGTTCACCCATGCTAATCACTTCGGTGCAATGAACAAATTCAAAGCACGAGGCATCAATTTGTTGCTCGGCTAAAATAGGGAGCGCTTGCTCCTTATCGCCAAACAACACAATTTTTTGATCGGGGGATAAGACTTGCTGGGCTGCAATAGCACCCAAAACAGTAGCTTTGGGAGCATAATCTCCACCCATAAAATCTAAGCCAATTTTCATTTTAGAAAATTAAACTTAAGCGATACTGGTGTTTTCGATTACTAATTTACCTCTGTAATACAAATTGCCATCAACGTTGTATGCACGGTGAGGTAAGTGCACTGCACCAGTTGTTTTGCAAGTAAACAGGGTTGGAGCCTCTGCTTTGTAATGCGTTCTTCTTTTATCTCTTCT
>JBIIBV010000123.1:0-2756 GCA_044239195.1 Sphingobacteriaceae bacterium
CTAGGAAACCATCCTTCATCGATAAGGTCCTAATAATTACCTAAAATGTTTTCACAAAAAATATATTTGAATGAAAAGTATTGATATTCATTAGGATTTTAAGTATATTTTGTATGCTAGATAAAAAAGATTTCACTAGCACATGGAAAAGGAGAATTGTGATGATCTTAGGTAAATTTGATCCGCAAAAGAAACAACGCTTTGCGGTGTTAGACGAAAAAGGTAAGGTAATCGCTCCAGAATACGAACCTAAAATTGATGACAAGACTTTGTTAAAGATGTATCGGACCATGAAATTGGCCCGGATTGCTGATATTCGCGCGATGCAATATCAACGTCAAGGTCGGATGTTGACGTTTGCTCCTGTCCAAGGACAAGAAGCGGCCCAAATTGGGACGATGGCTGCCTTAGATAAAAATGATTGGATTTCTCCAGCATTCCGCGAACACGCGGCGATGCTTTATCATAATGTGCCTTTAGAAAATATTTATTTATATTGGTTTGGTAACGAACGTGGTTCTCGCGTTCCTGATGATGTCAACGTTTTACCAGTTAACATTCCGATTGGTTCCCAATTTGGCCATGCTTCTGGTTTAGCGTATGCCTCGAAATTATTAAAGAACAACAAACAAATCGCTGTGACCTATATTGGTGATGGCGGGACCTCGCATGGTGAATTCTATGAAGGGTTAAATTTTGCTTCATCCTTTGACGCACCAATGATTGGGATTATTCAAAATAACCAATGGGCAATTTCTACCCCACGTCGTAAGGCAACCAAAGCGGAAACCCTTGCACAAAAAGCAGTGGCCGTTGGTATTCCTGGTATCCAAGTCGATGGTAATGACGTCCTTGCCATGTATGCGGTGGTTAAAGAAGCCGCCGAACGCGCTCGCAAGGGTGAAGGTCCAACCTTAATCGAAGCATTCACGTATCGCCTTGGGCCTCATACGACTTCCGATGACCCAACCATTTATCGTAAGAATGAAGAAGTGGAAGAATGGAAGAAAAAAGATCCACTCATTCGTTTTAAAGTTTATATGGAAACCAAAGGTTTATGGGATGATGCCAAAGAAGCAAAATTAGATGAAGAACTTGAAGCCTTCGTCAAGACGACGTTTGAAAAAGTAGAAAAAGAAGGACCCATCGTCAGTGCTGATGAAGTCTTTGATTTCACCTATGAAACGTTAACTGATGAACTGAAAGAACAAAAAGAATACTATAAGAATTTTGTGAAAGAAACGGCAGGTAAATAACCATGGCAGAAATGACATTGTTACAAGCAATTAATACTGGTTTATTTGAACAAATGCGCAAAGACAAAACCGTGGTCGTCTTCGGTGAAGACGCCGGTTTTGAAGGTGGTGTCTTCCGTGTCACTGCTGGTTTACAAAAAGAATTTGGCGAACTTCGCTGCTTTGATACCCCAATTTCAGAAGCTGGGATTGTCGGTTCGGCAATTGGGATGGCCATCAATGGCTTAAAACCAGTCGCAGAAATGCAGTTTGATGGTTTCATGTTTAATGGGTATAACCAACTCGCAGTTCACGCGGCCCGTATGCGTAATCGTAGCCGTGGTCGCTTCACTGTTCCGATGGTGCTTCGCGTACCGATGGGTGGTGGGATTCGTGCCTTAGAACATCACTCCGAAGCGATCGAAACGTTATTTGCCCATATCCCGGGATTAAAAGTTGTTTATCCAGCCACGCCTTATGATGCCAAAGGTTTATTAGCATCAGCGATTCAAGACGCTGATCCAGTGATCTATTTAGAACCAAAGAAAATTTACCGGGCTTTCAAACAAGAAGTCCCAGAAAATGAATACTTGATTCCGATTGGTAAAGCCAAAGTTTTCTACGCGGCCAAAGATCCTAACTTAACCGTTGTTAGCTGGGGTGCCATGGTTCATGATACCTTCAAGGCTGTCAAAGCTTTAGAAGCTGAAGGTGTTCGCGTTGAATTGATTGATTTACGTTCCATCGCCCCAATTGATTATCCAACCATTTACGCTTCTGTTCGCAAAACTGGTCGTTTAATCGTGGTTCAAGAAGCAATTAAGACCTTAGGGGTTGCCTCCGAAATCATCACCCGTGTCACGGAAAACTGCTTCTTATCATTAGAAGCCGCGCCTGCACGCGTGACCAGCTGGGATATCACGGTGCCTTTAGCACGAGGGGAATATCATCATATTCCAGATGTGAAACGGATTAGTTACGAAATTAAAAAACTCATGTCGTTTAAATTCTAAGGAGGAAAACCATGTACGATTTTAAATTTTCCGATATTGGTGAAGGCCTCCATGAAGGACAGATTTTAAAATGGTTCTTTAAGGTTGGCGATAAAGTCAAAGAAGGCGACGTGTTATGCGTCGTTGAAACCGATAAAGTTAATGCCGAAATTCCTGCGCCAGTCACTGGAATTATTACCAAACTTGGCGCCCAAGTTGGCCAAACCATTCACGTGGGGGAAACCTTAGTGATGATTGATGACACCGGTAAAGGTGCGTCGCCTGTTGCTTCAGCCCCTGCGCCAAAAGCGGAAGTGAAAAAAGAAGCAGCAAAACCAGAAGTGAAAAAACAAGCTGCTGAAGAAAAAGGTGCCGCGGTTGTTGGTGAAGTCGTCGTGTCTAATGACGTCATCGCCAGTTCCAATGAAGGTTTTGAAAACAGCAGTGTTGTCGTTGCTTCTTCCAATGCCAAAGTCTTAGCAACCCCAGTGGCTCGAAAGATGGCTGCGGATTTAAAAGTAGATCTAAG
>JBIIBV010000108.1:0-2730 GCA_044239195.1 Sphingobacteriaceae bacterium
CATCTGGTGCCCATTCAGGGGCACGATCTGGGTGATGCTCGCAGATAACAACCCATTGATTTTCATTCATAATCATCGCGTTAATGCTTGAGTAATCAATATATGAACGAATGTAATTCGCCGCAGATTTGCAGCCTTCGACGAATCCCAGTTCTTTGATCTTCGTTAAAACAAAGTAAAAATATCTCTCGCTATCGGTTTCGCCTTGAATGAGTGGCAGTAAATCTGATGAAATAAAAGGTTCGAGTGCAGCTGGTGGATAGGTCGCACCATTATGAATAAATGAAACATCTTGATAAATAAATGGGTGGGTGTTGTTTTCACTCACTGGCAATCCAGCCGTTGCCCATCGCAGGTGGAGCAGCCCTCCGTCAGAAATCGACTCTTGAATTGCCGCCGAAAAGCCTTTGCTTGTGTGTGCTGCCTCCGGTTGGCGAATCATCTGTGCAACGTTTGTGTCGTGATTGATCGTTGCCACGCCCCAGCCATCGCAATGTACGGATGAAAGGGTCACAAAGGCGTCGAAATCGGACCCCACTGCCGAGTTAAAGGTTTGCTTCTCCTGCGACACGTAACCCAAAAGTCGGCACATTTAACCTCAAACCCCTGTCGCTCAAGTCACACTATGAGGTAGAAAGAGTACCTCGATGCCCCTCATCGAACCAGCACCACCTTATTTGAACCATCCGGTTCGAATAAGCAAAGGATTTAGGAGGCGTAAGACTTGTCAAACTTACAAAATGATGAAAAACGCTTAGCAGAACTTGGATACAAGCAAGAGCTTGACCGTTCATGGAGTGGATTCTCGAACTTCGCAATTTCATTTTCAATTATTTCAATTCTCGCCGGTTGCTTTACAACCTTTGGCCAGGCTTGGAATAACGGTGGTCCAGTTGCCATCTCACTTGGCTGGCCACTTATTTCATTGTTTATTCTCATTATTGGTTTTTGTATGTCAGAACTCGTTTCTGCTTATCCAACATCAGGTGGTATTTACTGGTGGGCATCGAAAATGGGTGGAGCTAAAGTTGGTTTCTATACAGGCTGGCTAAATCTGCTTGGTCTGTTTGGATGTACCGCATCGGTTGCCTACGGTTGCGCAACATTTTTTGATCTTTCTTTCTCTTCACTCAGTCCAAGTTGGGCAGAAGGATATTCATTGCAACGCGTTTTCATTATGTTCATTGTGATTCTTGTACTCATGGCTGCTCTCAATATCGGCAGCGGACACTTGATGGCAACTATGAACAACATCTCAGTATGGTGGCACGTATTTGGCGCTGCTTTCATTATCGGTGTTCTAGTTATTCTTCCAGAAAATCACATGAGCGTTTATGACATGTTCTCTATGAGAGTCAATAACTCTGCTGGATTAGCTGGCGGCGAAACAAGCGGCACAGCATTCTGGTTCTACGTGCTTCCTCTTGGCTTCCTTTTAACTCAGTACACAATCACAGGCTTTGATGCTTGTGCTCACATGTCTGAGGAAACAAAGGGCGCTGAACACTCAGCTGCTCGTGGATTGTGGCAAGCAATTTTCTACTCCGCTATCGGTGGATGGATCTTGCTCCTTGCATTCCTTTACGCAGTACAAGATGCAGAAGCTGTAACTGCTGGCGGCGGCGGAGTCGCTGTTATCTTTGCTCAAGCACTCAGTGCTAAGTGGGCGGGCGTAATTCTATTGATCGCGAGCATCGGACAACTCTTTTGCGGTACATCTGCACTTACAAGTGCGTCTCGAATGATGTTCGCATTTAGTCGCGACGGAGCGGTACCTGGATCCAAGATGTGGGCAAAGGTAGATAAGAACAAGGTTCCAAAGAACGCTGTTCTAGCGTGTGCAGCTGTTGCTCTCACAATTACATTGCCAGCATTGGTTGAAGTAAACATCGGTTCAGCAGATGCTCCAATTGTTGTGCCTACCGCGTTCTACGCAGTAACTTCAATTACTGTAATCGGTCTGTACTTAGCATTCTTGGTTCCAATTTATCAGCGTTACCGTATGGGTGATAAATTCAAGCCAGGTTCATGGACACTTGGTAGCAAGTACAAGTGGATGGCACCGATTGCAATTGCAGAAATCATTATCATCTGCATTTACTTCATAATGCCTACCACTCCTATGGGTTGGCCAACAAGTGATTCCTTTGACATCAAATTCGTCAACTATGCCCCTGTGCTAGTCGGCGGATCGATGCTTCTACTTTGGATCTGGTGGCATCTATCAGTCAAGAAGTGGTTCACAGGACCAAAGAGCACTATCTAAATTACAAATAAGAACTCCCCCTCGTCCACGTGATGAGGGGGAGTTCTTATTTTTGTCCAAAAGTGGAATACTCACCGCTATGAGTTCACTATCAATTGAAGAGTTAACAGCTGCAATCCAATCAGGTGCTATCGATACCGTTGTTGTAGCTATGACGGATATGCAAGGTCGACTTACCGGAAAAAGAATTCATGGAGATCACTTTCTCAATGAAGTTCTCAAGCACGGTACCGAGGGATGCAATTACCTTCTTGCAGTCGATGTAGATATGAACACCGTGCAAGGTTATGAAATGTCATCATGGGAACGTGGCTATAGCGATTTTGAACTCGCACCGGATTTCAACACTCTTCGCCTAATTCCTTGGCAAGAGGGCGCGGCACTTGTGCTCGCAGATGTGCAGTGGCTAGATCACTCCCCTGTTGTTGCATCTCCTCGTCAGATTCTGCGCAAGCAAATTGCTA
>JBIIBV010000097.1:0-2687 GCA_044239195.1 Sphingobacteriaceae bacterium
AAGCCAAACCACCCTGTATAATGGGGTATTTGATAGCAAAAAGTTTTTGTATTGCGTTCACCTAGTAAAGTTGATGCTTTCGTAGCAAACTGCCAAATTTAAAATACGCTTAAACTAGCTTTTTAACCGTTGAACTTGGCGTTAGCGAAAGTTCGTGTGTATACATAATTAGATTTAGCCCGGGTTGTTTACCTTTTTCTAAGGTACCTAAGCAGGTATCTAGCCCCAGGTATTGAGCCCCATTGAGCGTTGCCCATTTAATAGTATCGGTTAACAGCAAGTGAGGGAAATGCTCGTGTAAAGTTTTTATTTCAGACAGTATGCATAAACTATCGTTAGATGCATAACTATCGGTACCTAATGTAACCTTAAAATGATCTTGTAAAAACAAATCTACTTTGGGTAGCCTATTTTCAATATATAAATTTGCTTTGGGACAAAAACACCAAAATACTTGTTGCGGAAATCGTTTTACAAAATAAAGGTCTTTTGCACTGGTATAGGTATTATGAACCAATAAAATGCGCTGGTTTTTCGGGAATGATGGAAAGAAATGTTGTAAAGAATTTCGGGCCTGGGGCTTTAAAAAACTAATATCTTGCTTAAAAAAATCGAATAAATCCAAAAATTTACCGGTTTTATAGCGATAAAATTCATTCTCCTCATCGCTCTCTTGGTTATGTATGCTAAATAAGTTTGGCCTATGCTTACAATAATGTTCAATTAAGCGAACCAATTCTTTACTTACCGAATAAGGTGCATGCGGGGTAATAGAAACCGATTGTTCGCCAAAAACTTCTTTCAATTCTTTTCCAGCATCAAAAATAGCTTTTGCTCGTTCCGGATGAATACCAATAAGCTCAATAAAGGTGTGGTAAAAAATGTTGCTTTTTTCTTTAATCGATTTAGAAATTAAGGTATTTGAAATATCTCCAACAGCTACAATGCCATTTGCATACATCTCCTCATCGGCCTTTTGCATGGCTTCGTGTATTTCAACTTCATCAAAATTACGTAAGGAAACTACGCCCTTAATAAATTCAATAAGCCCTGATTTCTTTTTAAGCTGGCCCTTTAAATGCGCCAATTCTAAGTGGCAATGGGTATTTATAAAACCTGGAACCAAAATACCTTTAAATTGTTGAAGAGGCTTGCCCACTACTTCTGCGTGGTTGTGTGGGTAGAGCGCTACCACTTCTCCAATATCGTTCATCACTACCACTCCTTTGGGCAAGGGAGCCGATGAAACGGGCATTACATAATCTGCAGTGAAATACTTAAGCATGCTCATAAGTGTTCACTCCATCTTTATTTTGGTAGTAGCTAATTAAAGGGGAGTTGTAAATACTATTATTTTGGGTAAAAATAGTAGAAAAATGTTTTCTTTCACGTATTTGCATGATTTTATAGGGTTAAACTTTTTTATTAATATGTTTGTACACCCATGGAAACACCCAAACGTATCGATATCCGTAGCCTTACACTAGCCGAATTGCAAACGCAATTAATGGCATTCGGTGAGCCTGGCTTTCGGGCCAAGCAAGTATATCAATGGCTCTGGCAAAAAACGTGCACCAATTTTGATGAGATGAGCAACTTATCAAAATCGTTAAGAGAAACCTTAAAAGCGCAATTTGAGATATGTGCTGTTAAAATACATCAGTCGCAGATTAGTGCAGATAGAACGATAAAAAATAGTTTCAAATTGTACGATGGCAGCTTAGTTGAGGGTGTACTCATACCAACCACAGAGAGAATGACGGCTTGCGTAAGCTCACAGGTGGGTTGTAGCCTCACTTGTAAATTTTGTGCTACTGGCTATATGGAGCGTAAACGTAATTTAAATGCCGACGAAATTTTCGATCAGGTGGTACTCATAGCCAAACAAGCTGAAGAAAATTATAAGCTAGCCCTAAGCAATATCGTGTATATGGGCATGGGCGAACCGCTTTTAAATTACGCAAATGTGCTACGTTCCATTGAACGTATTACCGCCGAAGATGGACTAAATATGTCGTATAAACGCATTACAGTTTCTACGGCAGGCATTGCCAAAATGATAAAAAAATTGGGCGATGATGGGGTGAAATTTAATTTGGCCCTCTCACTGCATGCAGCCAATGATGGAAAGCGCAACGAAATTATGCCCATAAATGAACAAAATAGTTTAAAAGCATTGGCCGAAGCGCTTAAATATTATTTTGCCAAAACGAAAAACCCGGTTACCTACGAGTACATTGTTTTTAATAACTTCAACGACGAATTAAGCGATGCGCAAGAATTGGCCCGCTTTTGCAAACATGTACCCTGCAAGGTAAACCTCATAGAATATAACCCTATTTCTTTGGCCGATTTTAAAAATGCTGAAGTGGATAAAATTGAGGCTTTTGCCGACTACTTAAAAAGCCAAGGCATTATAACCAATATTCGTCGTAGTAGGGGTAAAGATATTGATGCCGCTTGCGGGCAATTGGCCATTAAAGAACAATAATTTTGTAAAAAATCCTTTTTAGCTAAAAACAATTGGCTATTATGGGTATCCTAACAACATATCTTCGCAATTTTTTCGGACTCTTTTTCCCTGAATTATGTGGGGCTTGCGGTAAAAATCTTTACCCCGGCGAAGTAGAAATATGTCTTTCCTGCTTATATAGCTTGCCCAAAACGAATTTTCATAAAGATGAAGA
>JBIIBV010000098.1:0-2677 GCA_044239195.1 Sphingobacteriaceae bacterium
TAAAAACCCAGGTACCTATAGTCATGAATTATTTAGCCAAGAAAGGTCTCCATAAAAGCAAAATGAGCGTGCAGGTAATGAATGTATTTCCCAATTATATTTATAGTGAAGCAGGTAGCCCCATTAGTGTACGATCATTTGGAGGTACACAAACTATAGAGGTGCAATCATCCAATGTTAACCTAATCAGAGATGTTTCGCTAGATGCGGCATCCTTGGTAGAAAGAGGATTGAGTGTTACCGTAAATGCGCCCGAATACTACTACACCAAGCTTTCTGAAATTAAAATTGATATACAAGCAGATGCCGCCAAAGATGCCATGATACGTGGCCGACGCATTGCCGAAGCCACTGGTAGAAACTTGGGTGTACTAACCAATGCCCGAATGGGTGTTTTGCAAATTACACCCGAAAATTCCAATGTAACATCGGACTATGGCGTAAATGATGTAAGTGCCATTAGAAAAGAAATAACCGCTGTAGTAAACGCCAATTTTTTAATCAATTAAGCTATGTCTACAAGTGGGCCTTATTCAGACGAGTCTATAAACAGAATTTATCAAAGTTTATTCTGCGATAACTTGTCGCTTTATGATTCTAGCAACAGTGATTACCCCTGGGATGCCCTTTTCGGTGAATCGAGTGCTGCTTTGGGTGAATTATTAATCAATCCATCAAGCGATCCACGCATTCAATTACTTGCGGCAAACCAACTGCGAAAATTAGACCTTCTCCCTCCAACAAATAGGCTATTAGGTATTGTATTGGAAATTAATGTACCCGAAGGCTTAGATACGCTTGCCGCCTACAAAAATGGTGTATCCACCTATATTAGCTATTCAGAAAAAAGTATTTTTTGGGATAGCACTACAGAGGAATCCGATTTACTAACCAATCAGCTATTTGAAGCAGGCATAAAAATATATGAGAAATTGAGCCCTTGGCCTCAAGAACGCCTGGAAGCTCCCCATACCAATCATTTACGAATCAATTTTTTAGCCGAGCATGGCCTTTATTTTGGCCAAGGCCCTATTGCGATGCTATTTAACGATACCCTAGCACGCCCAACTTTATTAGCTGCCACCAACCTGATGCGCTATTTGGTTGAAACTCCTTTAACCCAAACACGCTAAGCTATGATTATACCTTACTTAAGCTCTATTTTAAGCATTTTTTTAGCCTTAGGTGCGCTAAACTCCAATAGCCCTCAAACACAAAACCTATTGGGGGTAAAGGGGCCCATTGTTTTCGAAAAAACAAGCTACAACCTATCGTGGAGTTCACACCCTTCAGCCACCTACTACAAACACGAGTACCTAGCCAAAGGTGTAAACCCCGATCGGTATACCGAAATGTTCATGATTGAATTTTTAGCCGACGAATTAGCTTCTCCCAAAAATATGGCAGTGGAAAAAATTAGCAGTACCAACGATCGTAAAAAAATAGACCCCTACGCATTTGCAGAGGGCCTAAAGCAAGATAAAACCGGAAACGATGTGCTTATTAATTTTATACAAAGCGACGCCAATGGTAAAGCAGCAGGCATTGTGGAGTGGAATACCTATCGCTACATAAAAATCACGACCAAAGAAGGCAAAAAAGGCTTACTACTACTTGCTATTAGCCGTAGAGCTTACGGAAAATCAATTCCTGCATTTTTGAGTAAAATTAAATCGCAAAAAAGCACCACAGCAGCTGCTTTAGCAATGTTTAAACTACCTGAAATTTCGTTAAAATAGCCTGCCAATTTGCTGAGAAAATTTGTACCTTTTGAAAGCAATTTAAACATGCTACATTATGTCTAATCACGCTATTCAAACAGAAATTGATGCTAGTTATTTATATCAAAAATTAGCAGATAATGAATCGGATGAGCTTATTGCACACGTTTATGCACAAATGAGTGCTATCGAGAAAAGTCATGCGGAAGCATTTGCCCTCAAAGAAAATATCAACTTAGAAAGTATTTTTAAACCCTCTTGGCGTGCCAAGACCTTAAATACCATTGGCAAAATTTTTGGCTACGATTACGTACTAGGTACGCTTATGGATACTGAAAAAAGTATCTCTAATGCAGTTATTAAAACAAAAAAAGAACATAAACTAGAAATTACGGGTACCGAAACCAATCACGTAAAAATATTACGTTCCATAGTTGAAAAAGATAGTAAACGAGCTGGGGCATATATCTCCAAATTCGAGAGTCGCCACCGATCGGTAGGTGGTAACGCCATTCGGGCCGCGGTTTTGGGAGGTAACGATGGTTTGGTATCTAACTTCAGCTTGGTAATGGGCATAGCAGGTGCCACAGCCGGTGGTTCTGGTGTTCTTATTGCAGGTTTAGCAGGTATGTTAGCAGGCGCATTATCCATGTCGCTTGGAGAGTGGATTTCGGTAAAGAGTTCGCAAGAACTCTACGAAAATCAGATGGAAATTGAAATGGAAGAGTTAGAAACGCATCCCGAGGGAGAACGCCAAGAATTAGCGCTTATTTACATGACCAAGGGCATTGAAGAAGAGCAAGCCCATGACATGGCCACCGAAGTAATGAAAGATAAAACCCATGCGCACGAAATCTTGGTAAAAGAAGAATTGGGTATAAATGCCGAAGAACTACAAGGCTCGGCAACCGAAGCTGCCATTTATTCGTTCTTACTGTTTACCATTGGGGCTATTA
>JBIIBV010000119.1:0-2646 GCA_044239195.1 Sphingobacteriaceae bacterium
TATTCTCATTCCGAGATATTCGGCAATACTGTTGGCATCATTGGTAGCTATGGTTATAGTAGTAGCTGTGCCCGTTTGTGCATTATTTCCTACTACTACATAACCGCTGCCGCCTATTTCTTGTGCTATCAGAGCAGTGCCTGCATTAGCATCAAGTCGTCTTGCTTCAAACACAGCATCATCTCTAAACTCTTCAAAAATCACATCAGCATTGACACCAGCACCGGAAAACACAGCAGTAGCTGATGTGTAATCTTGTCCAAAATTCGTCCATTCTAAAATCTGTATTTCGTCAACAAAGTCGCCAGCAAAAGCGGCAGCTACTATAGCCTGCTGAGCTCTAGTATAGTTCCTTGCAGTGGCTGGCGTTTCCGAAGCATCGACTCCATCTGCTATGGCGCCGTAGGTACCATAGGAACAGTTGCCGTTTGTGGCTCGTATGATGCCACCATCTTCGGCAAAATAACCAATGTGACAATAGTATGTAAACACTGAAACTAGTTCAGCACGACCGTTGTTACGCACCCAAGCACCAACACCATCGCTGAGCACCTGTGTGAAATCATTGCTGACTATGGATTTATTGCCGCCGTTATGTAAAGCGCCATCAATTTTTTGTCCAACGCAACCGGTGCCTAAAGTAGTAACACCTTGAATGTAAGGTGATCGGCTAGTGATCCAGACACTGGTGTCATCTGGCCCCCATCCTGGATCCAATGACACATAGGCACCGCCTAGTGGCAGTTGATAGAGATCAAAAGCCACAGGTGGATTTAGTACAGAGTCTATACCTTTTAAGGTACAATTACGGATACCTGTAGCGTTTCTAACATAGAACATGTCTTCAGTTTCTGTGCAGCCTAGTATTTGATTTCTATAATATCTTGCTCTTAATAAAGATTTGTAATTTCCTGTATAGATTATATCATATTTCCAAGCATCTACATATCCCATAACACTGTGTCGTAGTAAATCTGCATCAAATACATATGTAGGATATGTTGCCTGCATATAGGCCACAGCTTCTTCAATAATAAAAGTCTTGTTAGCTTCTAGTTGCAACACAGTATTGGTATATGCAGTAGAAGTCTGTGCTGTGTTAGATCCTGTTACTGCAGGTTCTGTACCAGAACTGTTAATATAAAAATTAATGTAGGCAATTATATTTGTGATTTTATTTTGTATTGCTGAGGCAGCAGTGCTGCTGGTTGCAACAGGTTGAGTAACTGTGTTAAAAATTTCATTTGGAATTAGCTCATTATCATATTGAGGTGGAATAAATGATACCTGCACCGTTTCTGATAGAAATACTTGATTCAAAGAATTTCCCACTGACTTAGCTGGACTGATAGGTGTTCCTGCTACAATTGCCTGTATTATTCCAGAAATTCTATTTAACACAGCTATGTGCCGTGTGCGATCCGCGGCTAATATCACTGGACTCGATGGTTTTATTGTTGTACTACGAAGTTCAGCTCCCAATATCACTGTTTTAGGTGGCACGATGATTGGAGTTAATTCCTCGTATTCTCCCACAGCAACCTTGATGGTGGTATGTCCATTGTAGCCATCATTGACTTGCTCACAGGCAAATTTAATAGTTCTCCAAGGCAAGAATTGGCTGGTTCCTCTTTCTGGATCTGTATAGTCATCAACTCCGGTGATATCCACATATCTTACTCTAGCTGAATCTCCCCAGTAGGCATAATCAACACTGCCTTCTTGATTCGTAACAACAACTTGACCTACAGTTCCGATTGGAACATTAGTTGGCCCAAAAGTACTGCCATCGCCTACCACTGTTCTTGAAAGATCAAAGGTCAGTAGATCGCCACGCTGTGACATTCCCACTTCTGAACCTGCCTGCAACACAAGATCCCAATAAATTATACCCTCACCGTTATCTCCTGGGAAATTTAAATTATCAGCAACGTGTTCGGTTGTAGCCTTGTAGACATTGCCTTTAAATACCACAATATCATTTAAACTATATGTTTGCCCTGCAATCCAAGAACTTCTATATTCCTGAGCTACAGTGACTATTTCCCAATTACCAGCATCTAAATAATCTAATGAACTGCCATCATTTGTGGTATCTGCTGTGGCTATGTATAAATTTCCGCCACGACGAACTACATCACCAACTTTATAATCTATAGCTGCACTCCATATGCCCATGAAATCAGTGGCTTTGGACAGCACATTCCAATTTACAGTGTCTTCAGAGATGTTGGCACTATTGGTGTGATTGGTGGCGGAGATATATAGATATCCTCCGTATCTTACTATGTCGCCAGCAGCATAATAAACTGCATTGCTCCAATTTTGGTAAAAATTAAATCCAGGAAATTCTGTAACAAAATTTGCATTGGTGATATTAGATGATGCAACGTGTCCAGTGACACATCGTAAAATACTGCCGCCATATTTTACAAGATCATTTTGTCGGTATCTAGTAGTAGCAGTCCATGTTCCTTTATATTCTATACCTTCGTAGTATATTTGCCATAGTTCGCTGACACTATCGTCTTCGGTATCATTGTTTCCAATTTCTAAACCCAAGTTTGTAGTAGATGAAGTGTGACCTACAATACATCTGTATACAATACCATTATATCTAACAATGTCCCCAGTACCATATCTAGT
>JBIIBV010000053.1:0-10640 GCA_044239195.1 Sphingobacteriaceae bacterium
TTTTCGAGTGTTTTAGCAACTTCTTCAGTAACACGCTCTACCATGGTTAAAACGCCAGATATTCGTTTGGCATAAGCATTACCGGTGGCTTCTAATAACAAGTGGTTCTCGTTGGGTATTTCTAGGGTATTGTGTTTTTTAAAATACCTACTTCCAAAATCTAATGCGGCAATTTTAATGGCATCTACCCCTAAACTTGCACCTCTTGTACCGGCGCCAATTTCTGATTTAACCTCTATTATTTTTAGTTCTTTCATGGATCTTTTTCCTTAAAACGGAAGATTATAAAAATTAATTTACTTAAACACTACACGTGATGTAATTAGCTTTTTTATATTTGCCAAAAATACTAAAAAATGCAGAGCTACGCGGAATTTCTTGACCTGAGTGTGGGTTTCCCTCAAGACGGTTACCAAGTTATTGATGATGAGTTGTATTTCCACGAATTAAACCTCATGGAAATGATAGAAACTTATGGTACACCACTACGGTTTACATATTTACCAATCATCTCAAAAAAAATTCAGGAGGCTAAATTATTGTTTCAAACGGCTATTGTTAAAAACAATTACCGTGGTGGCTACAAGTATTGCTATTGTACTAAAAGTTCGCACTTTAGGCACATTGTAGAAGAAGCACTTAAAAACGATATTCACTTAGAAACATCCTCAGCTTTTGATATGCCCATGATTGATGCGCTAGAGAAAAAAGGCGTATTGGATAAAAAAATCACAGTGATTTGTAACGGATTTAAAACCTTTCAATACAAACAATATATAATTGATATGTTGCACGATGGGTATCAAAATATTATTCCGGTATTGGATAATAAAGAGGAATTTAACCTTTACGATGATGAATTAGATATTCCTTGCAACCTAGGTATACGTATTGCTGCCGAGGAGCAACCCGATTCACAATTTTACACCTCTCGTTTGGGTATTCCGTTAGAAGATGTAATTGATTTTTACAAAGCTAAAATTGCCGAAAACCCTAATTTTAAGGTTAAATTATTACATTTCTTCATCAATTCGGGTATTTCTGATACGCCTTATTACTGGAACGAATTAGAAAAATACGTAACGCTGTATTGCCGTTTTAAAAAGATTAATCCCGATTTAACTACCCTTGATATTGGTGGTGGCATGCCGTTTAAAGATTCGTTGGTATTTGATTTTGATTACGAATACATGGTAAATGAAATTGTAAAACGTATTAAAGAAATTTGTGCCGAACACGCCGTAATGGAACCGGATATTATTACCGAATTTGGTAAATATACCGTTGCCGAGGCTTCGGGAATTTTATACAAGGTATTGGGTCGTAAGCAACAAAACGACCGCGAAAAGTGGTTGATGTTAGATGGTTCTTTTATTACCAACCTACCCGATGTGTGGGCCTTAAATCAAAAATATATTTTACTTCCCATAAACAATTGGGATGCTGAATACGAGAAAGTGAATTTGGGTGGCATTACCTGCGATGGCCAAGATTATTACAACCAAGAAGCACATATGAACAACGTATTTATGCCCAAAACCCGTAAGGTGCAGTATTTAGGCTTCTTTAATACTGGTGCTTACCAAGAGGTGTTAAGCGGATATGGCGGTATTCATCATTGTTTATTGCCTTCTCCTAAACACGTAATTATTCGCAGAAATAGAGACGAAAGTTTCAATTTTGAAGTATTTGGGGAGGAGCAAAATAGCAAACAAGTACTTAAAATATTAGGTTATACTTCCTAATTTATTTATCGAATTTATCGAGTAATTTCAGGAGTGTGGCAAAATCTTTAGGATAAGGCGCCTCAATAGTTACCGTAGTTTCCGGATTGGTTTTAAACGTAATTTGCTTGGCATGTAGCGCAAAACGCTTCATAATAGGCAATTCTTCTTGATCTTTTCCCAATTTATACCCTCGTTTAATGCCCGAAAGTAGTACTGGTTGGCCGCCATACAAATCATCGCCGGCAATAGCCGCCCGTTGTGAAGCTAAATGTATACGAATTTGGTGCATACGCCCACTCACCGGCTTGCATTCTACCAAAGTAAAATGTTTGTAGTAGGTAAGCGATTGAAAAAAGGTTAATGCCGCTTTTCCTTCTTGCTTGTTTATAGCTACGTTTTTGTTGCCCAGGTTTAAAATGGGTAAATCTACTTTTAACTCGTCAAATTGATGCGTTCCATTAATAACAGCATGAT
The DNA here is from genome assembly GCA_044239195.1 of Sphingobacteriaceae bacterium. Lineage (GTDB taxonomy): Bacteria > Bacteroidota > Bacteroidia > Sphingobacteriales > Sphingobacteriaceae > JAIPAN01. The sequence goes on from JBIIBV010000053.1 coordinate 2,202, forward strand.
AAATTTTAGTCACCTCACGGTGTTCAAACTGCATGGAGATGAAGCGGTAAGTTTCTGGATTTTTAGCTACAATAAGCGCTCCTGAGGTTTCTTTATCTAAACGATGGCAAATCTGTGCATCGGGGCTATAGTGTTTGGCTAAACGAAGTAAACTAGGCTCTGCTCCTTCTCTATTATCCAAAGAACTTAAAAAGGCTGGTTTGTTTACTACAATCAGATCGTCATTCTCAAATAAAATAAGATCTTTAAAAACGGGGAATTTCAATAGTATGTGTGTTTAGAAACACAAAAATACGGATGTTAGTTGATATTTAAGCGTTGAATTTGTAGCCTACGCCTTTCACTGTACCCACATAGGTATCACCAAGTTTTTCTCTCAACTTTCTTATATGCACATCAATGGTTCTATTGGTTACAATAACCGATTCTTCCCAAATGCTTTTAAGAATTTGATCGCGGGTAAACACCTTGCCTGGTTTAGATGCTAATAAGTGTAAAAGTTCGAATTCTTTTTTTGCTAGAACCACCTTTTTACCAGCTTTATAAACCAAAAAAGCCTCTCTATCGATTACTAAATCTTCAATCTCTAGTTTTTTGTGGGGTTGTTCTTGCTCGTTTTTCTGGCTGGTTCTACGTAAAATAGCGTTAATTCTACTAACCAATGATCTTGGTTTAATGGGTTTGGTTATATAATCGTCGGCACCCACATTAAAACCCGCAATTTCAGAGTATTCTTCGTTACGGGCAGTTAAGAAAACCATAAAGGTTTGCTTAAATTCAGGTAGTGTACGCATTAAACGGCAGGCTTCAATACCATCCATTTTAGGCATCATTACATCCAATAAAATTAAATCGGGAAGCACTTTTTTGGCAACGGTTATTGCCTCCTGCCCATTATTAGCGGTAAAAACCTGGTATCCTTCTTGTTTTAAATTGTACTCAATAAGCTCAAGAATATCGGCTTCGTCGTCTACAATTAATATTTTTGGGTTGTTGCTGCTCATTATTTCACTAAGCTAAACATTTAAAGTACAGAGCGTATTAAGAAAATGTTAAGAAAAAGTTAGCTCATTATTATTTCAAATTAGCAGTTAAAAACATTTTCAATTGTTCGCCTCGTAGGTTTTTGGCTATAATTTTTCCTTCTGGATTTAGTAAGAAATTAGCAGGTATGCCTTCTATCTTATATAAATTGGCAATAGGACTCTCCCAACGTTTTAATTCCGAAACATGGGTCCAGGTTAATTTATCATCTTTTATGGCTTGTAACCATGCATCTCTATCGTCATCTAAAGAAATACCTAAAACGGTAAAATTTTGGTTCTTGAAATCCGCATAGGTTTTAACCACATTCGGATTTTCGGCTCTGCAGGGTCCACACCACGAAGCCCAAAAGTCTAATAAAACGTATTTACCTTTAAAGTCACTCAGTTTTACAACTTTTGCATCCGATGAAGCTATCTCAAAAGTTGGCGCTAACTGACCAATAGAAACAGGTTTTATAGCTTCCATACGTTTTAAAAACTGATCTACAGCTGTATTGTTTTTAAACTTGCCTTTAATTTTTTCGGCATAAGCTAGTAAGGCTTGTTCATTATTTTCTTGATCTAAGGTTCCCATGGCATAAAAACCGGCCAAATTGGTGCTATTGGCTAAACCAAACTCGATGGTTTTTTTAGAATAGCTAGTCATATTGGATTCGAACCGTGGCAAGAGTACTTTACGCAACGAATCTTGCAGGGTAGAATCTTTACTTACTTGTTCTACGAATTCACGCTGTATATCGTTAAAAATGCCAGCGTATTTAGTGGCAATAATAGAAAAATCATGTACTTTTTCACTGTCATCAGAACCTTTAACCACATAATCGCTTTGGGTCTCAATTCCTTGAATGTTTAACTCAATTTCATCCCCATTTTTAGCAATCAATACAATTAACTTTTCTCCAACACTTAAGTTAAAAAAGTCTGCTTCAACACTTTTTTGGGTAAAACTAAATTCTTTTTTATCGTTTAAAAATGCAGAATCTATAATGGCATCGTGTTGATACAAGTATACTTTCTTACTATCACCTGCTTTATCAATTTTACCAGTTATAGTAAAAGAATCTTTAGGTTTACAAGCACTTAAAAGTAGAATGCTTAGAATAAATGCGGATATTTTGTTCATGATTTTTTTACCTGTTAGTATGTGTATTAGAACTAATTTAAACTAGTTTAAGTATTTGTACCTTGAAAAACTAAAGCTTCGGAATAAAGCTTTTGGCCTGTAGCAGTGCTTTTTCTATACCTGCTGAATTCTTACCGCCTGCAGTAGCATAAAAAGGCTGGCCACCACCACCACCATCAATTTCTTTGGCTAGTTCGCGAATAATGTTTCCAGCATTTAGGTTTTTTTCTTTTACTAAATTTTCGGAAAGCATAACCGTTAAGCTCGGCTTGCCGTCAATTTCTGCTGCCAATACTACATAAATATCCGCCAATTTATCTTTGAGGCTGTAAGCCAATGTTTTTATAGCTTCTGCATTGGGTAAATCTACCTTTTGAGCAATAAACTGAATTCCGTTGATATTTTCTGCTTGTTTAAGTAAATCGGCAGTTAAACCCAGTGCTTTTTCTTGCGTAGCTTTTTCGACTTCCTTTTTAAGGTTGGTATTTTCTTGAAGTACTTGATTCAAAGCGTCTAAAATATCTTTCGGGTTTTTTAAAGCCGATTTAAACTCTTGTACTAAAGCATCTTGCTCACGAATGTACGTAGCTGCTGCAGTTCCGCTGATGGCTTCTATACGCCTTACGCCTGCTGCCACCGCACTTTCAGATATGATTTTAAAGTAGCCTATTTGTCCAGTACTTGCTACGTGAATACCACCACATAATTCTTTCGAAAAAGCATCATCATAGGTAATTACACGTACAAAATCGCCATATTTTTCGCCAAATAAGGCCGTTACACCCGAATCTAACGCTTGTTGATACGGTACATTTCGCTCTTCTTTTAAAATAATATTTGCACGTATTTTCTGATTTACAATTTGTTCAATCTGAAGCAATTCTTCATCACTTACTTTGGCAAAATGAGAAAAATCGAAACGTAAATACTCGTTATTGACTAGGGAACCTTTCTGATTTACATGATTTCCTAATACGTGTTTTAAGGCAGCGTGCAACAAGTGAGTTGCCGAATGATTGGCTGCTGTATCGGCACGTTTTTCAGAAGCAACTTGAGCAGTAAAAGTAGCCGTTAAATCTTCAGGTAACTCATCGGTGAAGTGTACAATCAAGCCATTTTCCTTTTTGGTATCGGTAATTAGAATAATGCTTGTTCCACTAGAAAGCGTACCGGTATCTCCTACCTGGCCACCGCTCTCGGCATAAAAAGGTGTAGTATCTAATACCAATTGGTAATTTTCTTTTCCTTTGGCGTTTACTTTTCGGTATTTTAAAATCTTGGTATCGGCAGTTAAACTATCGTAACCTACAAAATTTACTTCCTCAGAAGCGTGTACAACTACCCAATCGCCGGTATCAATGGCAGTAGCAGCCCTCGATCTGTTTTTTTGTACTTCTAAAGCTTTTTGAAAACCTTCCATATCTACCGTTAAGCCTTTTTCACGGGCCATTAATTCGGTTAAATCAATAGGAAAACCAAAAGTATCGTATAGTTCAAAGGCAAATTCGCCGTCAATTAGCTTTTCATCAGCAGCATAGCGCTCAAAGCGTTGTACGCCTGTTGCAAGGGTTCGTAAAAAGGAGTTTTCTTCTTCTAAAACTACTTTTTGTACAAAATCGCTCTGAGATTTTAATTCATCAAATACACCTGCAAACTGACTGGCCAAAACAGGTACCAAGTGGTTTAAAAAAGGTTCTTTGAATCCTAAACTGGTATAGGCATAGCGTACGGCACGACGTAAAATACGACGAATAACATAACCTGCACCGGTATTCGATGGCAATTGTCCATCGGCAATTGCAAAACTGATGGCTCTAATATGATCGGCCATAACACGCATGGCTATGTCGGTTTGCTCGTTGTTTCCATAAGCAATACCCGATGCTTTCGCAATAACCTGAATAAGAGGCTGAAATACATCGGTATCGTAATTGGAAGATTTGTTTTGCAATACTCGTACTAGGCGCTCTAAACCCATACCAGTATCCACGTGTTTAGCCGGCAAGGGCTGCAAAGAACCATCTTTAAGGCGGTTGAATTGCATAAATACGTTATTCCAAATTTCAATTACCTGCGGATGATCGTTATTCACCAAGGTTCTACCGTCAATATCGTGTTTTTCTGCCTCTGGGCGACAATCTACATGTATCTCCGAGCAAGGTCCGCAAGGGCCTGTATCGCCCATTTCCCAAAAATTATCTCTTTTATTACCTAATAAAATTCGGTCTTCGGCAATGTGTTGTTTCCAAAAATTATAGGCTTCGTTATCTCTTGGTAAGCCTTCTTTTTCATCACCCTCAAATACGGTAACGTATAAATTCTCTTTCGGTATTTTGTAAACTTCGGTTAAAAGCTCCCAACTCCAAGCTATAGCTTCTTCTTTAAAATAATCACCAAAACTCCAATTCCCAAGCATTTCAAACATGGTATGGTGATAGGTATCAATACCCACTTCATCCAAATCGTTGTGCTTGCCCGATACCCGTAAACAACGTTGTGTATCGGCAATACGTGGATATTTTATAGCCGCTTCGCCTAAAAACAATTCTTTAAATGGATTCATACCAGCATTGGTAAACATCAATGTGGGGTCGTTTTTAATTACCATAGGTGCCGAGGGCACGATTTGGTGATTCTTGCTTTTAAAGAAGTCTAAAAAGGTTTTACGTATTTCTTGGGTAGTCATTATGGTTTTGTATAGCTACAAAGTTAATTTTTTGCCCCGAACATAGAAACATAAATAATTGGTTTTTATTTACCATTGTGGTATTTTTGAGTGTAAAACCTTTAAACATGCCTTATCAAGAAGACCACGAAATAACCAAACGCTATTATACCATGGGTGAAGTAAGCGAACTATTCGGGGTTAATGCTTCGCAGGTGCGTTTTTACGAGAAAGAGTTTGAAATTCTTCAACCCAAGAAGAATAAAAAAGGCAACCGCTTATTCACCGCAGAAGATGTAGAAAACCTTAAAATTATTTTTCATCTGGTGAAAGAAAAAGGGTTCACTCTTCAAGGCGCCAAAGAGCATTTAAAAGGCAATAAAGAGGTGTTTAAAGAGAATCAACGGGTTATTGACTCTCTAGAAAGCCTAAAACAATTCCTCTTGGAAGTAAAAGAGCAACTCTAATTAGTATGCCCTTGCAAACAATACCCGTTGGGTAGAAGGTTTGCCCGTTAAAATACACAACCCATTTTCTAAGCTATTGTTCAGAGGAATGCAACGAATAGTTGCTTTGGTTTCTTCTTTAATACGTTGTTCTGTTTCGGGTGTACCATCCCAATGTGCCGATATAAAGCCAGGCTGTTCGTCTAACAAACGCTTAAACTCTTCATAACTATTTGCAGGGCGGATATTTTCTTCACGGAAAGTAAGTGCTTTTTTGTAGATAGCTTGTTGAATATCTTCTAACAATGTTTCCAAGTAGGCATCTAAATTTGCTTGTGGTTGAGATGATTTTTCACCGGTATCTCTACGGGCAATCTCAACTGTTCCGTTTTCCATATCACGAGCGCCCACAGCAATACGAACCGGTACTCCTTTTAATTCGTATTCGGCAAATTTAAAGCCCGGGCGTTGGGTATCACGGTCGTCGTATTTAACTGAAATGCCTCTTTTTTTCAATTTGGCAATTAAATCATCAGCAAAAACACCAATTGCTTGTAATTCTTCATCGCTTTTGTAAATCGGCACAATAACTACTTGTATTGGCGCTAATTTTGGAGGTAAAACCAAGCCCTGGTCATCGGAATGAGCCATAATTAAAGCTCCAATTAAACGGGTAGATACGCCCCAGGAAGTAGCCCATACGTACTCTATTTTACCTTCTTTGTTCGTAAACTTTACATCAAAAGCTTTGGCAAAATTTTGTCCCAAGAAATGGGAAGTTCCTGCTTGTAGCGCTTTACCATCTTGCATCAATGCTTCAATGCAGTAGGTATCTAAAGCACCAGCAAAACGCTCGTTAGGGGTTTTTTTACCTCTTACTACGGGCATGGCCATCCATTGCTCCGCGAAGGTGGCATACACTTCGAGCATGCGTTCGGTTTCTTCTACGGCTTCTTCGGAAGTGGCGTGAGCAGTATGCCCCTCTTGCCATAAAAACTCGGCAGTACGTAAAAATAAGCGGGTACGCATTTCCCAACGTACTACGTTGGCCCATTGGTTAACTAAAATAGGCAAATCTCGGTACGATTGTATCCAGCCTTTATAGGTGTTCCAAATTATGGTTTCGGAAGTTGGGCGCACAATTAACTCTTCTTCTAATTTGGCAGTTTCATCAACCACAATATTCCCATTGCCATCGTTTTTTAAGCGATAATGGGTTACTACCGCACATTCGGTGGCAAAACCATCTACGTGTGAGGCTTCTTTTGAGAAAAAGGATTTGGGGATAAAAAGCGGAAAATATGCATTGGAGTGGCCGGTATCTTTAAACATTTGATCCAAAACCGCCTGCATTTTTTCCCAGATGGCATAACCATAAGGCTTAATAACCATGCAGCCTCTTACCGCAGAGTGTTCTGCTAAATCGGCTTTAGCTACCAGTTCGTTATACCATTGAGAATAATCTGTGCTTCTGCTCGTTAAACCTTTGCTCATAGGGTGTATCTAAATATGTGGGATATAAATTGTAATTTTAGTGTAAATAGGTAGCCCACAAATTTATAAAATAAAAGCTATTCGCAATTTTTGAATCACAAAATCTACGCATTATGAAAAAGGAAATTGTTTATTTGAGTGTAGTTTTACTTTTTGCTGCTTGTTCGAGCCGTAAAATAGCCGCCACAGACGATAATGTATATATATCTAAGGCCAGAGCAAAAGAATATCAGCCTTATATTCGTCCGATTGTACAAAAGCAAGAAACACCTGTAGAAAACACCTACGCTTCTGAGGAGGACATTAGATATACTAGTGATTATGATTACCGCTACGATGATATAAGTTTTAGTTCTCGATTGGATCGTTTCCATAACTACTCACCTTGGCGTAATTATTACGATTCTTGGTACGATTACCGCTATGATCCTTATGCGTTTAGATCTCCATGGTCATGGAATGTGTATATAGGTCCGAGTTATGGTTGGAATTATGGCTATAACCCTTGGGATTATAATCCTTACCGCTACCGTTGGGGAAATTACTGGGGGATGTATTCATATTATAACCCTCTGCCCTATTTTCCTGGTTATTACAACGGAAACTATTCAAGCATTTCGTATCCCTATAATCCACGCACTTTTAGACCAAAACCAGGGCGTGGAGGTGATAGCATGAATCCTAATTTTGGAATTGGTGGAGATGTAGAAGGAAGTCGTGCCGACCGGTATAATGGCGGTACACCAGCTAATCCACCACGTGCTGGCGGTAGTGTAAGCACTCCACGTCCAAATCGTTCGGGTACCACAACCCCGCCCGATCAAACGAGAACTAGACCAGCAGATTCGGGACAACAAGCTAGGCCAGCTAGAACGGAACGTCCTAGTATTCCTCCTTCTCCGCCACCAGCTAGTTCGGGTGGTAGATCGGATAGTGATAATAGTGCACGTCCTGCACGTGCAAGAGGCGGACAATAAATTAATACACCATGAAACGATTTTTATTAATACCCCTATTTACGGGCCTAAGCCTTGCTTTGCATGCGCAATATGCAGGCGATGCCTTACGGTTTTCGCAAACACAACCCGGTTCTACAGCTAGATTTGCGGCTATAGGAAATGCACATACCGGCATTGGTGGCGATTTAAGCAGCTTTGGTGGAAACCCTGCTGGCTTGGCTTTGTTTACTAAATCGGAAGCAAACGTAAGTTTTGAATTTAACAATTATAACAGTAGAGCCAATTACCTAAATAAATTTAGTCAGGGTACCCAAGATCGCTTAAACATGCATCAAGGTGGGGTGGTTTTTTATATTCCTGCATTTAGACCGAAAGGATCTGATTTAGAACAAGGTTGGGTTAGTTTTACTGCCGGCTTAAGTTATAACAGACATGCAGATTTTGGTAATAAATTACTCTATACCGGAACTAATGCAAATAATTCTATAGCCGATTATTTTTCAGAATTGGCTACCCAAAATTATGGAACACCCAGCAGTTTAGCACAGGGTTCTATTGAGCGTATGGCCTACGATTCGTATTTAATTGGTTATGATCCAGGTGTTCCCGGTGACCCCACTAAGCCCCCTTATTACTTCCCCGAAACCTCTGTAAATAACATTCAAACAAAAAATGAAGACAGACGAGGTGGCCAAACACAAGTAAA
>JBIIBV010000054.1:0-10623 GCA_044239195.1 Sphingobacteriaceae bacterium
GAATTAAGCTACCTACCCTAGATTCATTTTTATTTCTGTAAAGACTTAAAATTTACGGTAAATTTGCGGCTTAGGAATTTGCACCGCATTAGAGAATGACCTACCCTCGATTCGTATTTTTTATTCTTTTGCTTTTGCCTTTGGGTTTGTATGCACAAACCGATTCGGTGGTGCAAGCTCGTGTACCAAAATTGGCCGATTCTGTTGGGCGTACACAGAATATTGCAAAGAGCGATTCGCTTAAACGAGTATCAGATTCTTTAGCGGTGATGTATATAAAATACCCCGATCCGAATCGTAAAAACAGGTTTATAGATAGTTTAATGCAGCTTTATCAGGTAAAAAATCTCGATTTTATAGGGTGGGCTAAAAAATTCGGTCGCCCTGTAAACCACGAGGGCGAAGGGAAATTGAGAAAACATGGCCAGCCTTGGGTATTGGTAGTTATTTTGTGCTTGGTGCTCGGCTTTGCTGTGCTTCGAATAGCGTTCAGAAACGATATAAATATGCTGATGACTGCTTTCTTTGATCATCGGTTTCTGGCCCAACAAACAACTGCTGGGGGCTTTTTCACTTCTTGGCCCTTTATGCTACTCTTTGTACTTTTTGGTTTTACCATTGGTATGTATTTGTATTTAATTGGTAGCTATCTACAGTTGTCATATGCATTTAGTGGGGTAGAGTGGTATGTAATTTTATCACTATTAATTATGGGATTACTTATCTTAAAAGTATATGTTTTACGCTTTTTAGGCTTTGTATTAATGGTGCAAAAGGCCGTAAGGGTGTATACCTCCATTTTATTTCTGAGTTATTTTCATGCAGCACTACTTTTTTTACCACTAATTGTAGCTTTTAGCCTCAGTTCAAGTGCGTATGCCGTGCTATTTATCTATGTTGGAATGGCTATTGCACTATTTATTACGGTGTTTCAGGCCATTAGAGGCGCTATTCACGTTTTATCGCATTATCAGTTTTCAAAACTTTATTTATTTATTTACTTTTGTGCCCTTGAAATATGCCCCATGCTGGTACTAATTAAAGTTCTCAGATTTTAGGAAAAAAGCCTATGCCGGTATCGTCAACATCTAGAAATAATAAAGTTAAAAGCATTCTCTTTACGCTGCCAAAGCCAGAGACGGAAAAATCGCCGTATTTTGATCTGGCCAAAAAGTATAACCTTAAAATTGATTTTAGGTCTTTTATACATGTAGAAGGAGTGCCCGCCAAAGATTTCAGAAAAGATAAAATAAACCTTGCTGATTTTACAGCCGTTATTTTTACCAGCAGAAATGCAGCCGATCATTACTTTAGAATTTGCGAAGAAATGCGTTTTGAGGTGCCTGCCGATATGAAATATTTCTGCCTTTCGGAAAATATTGCGCTCTATCTTCAGAAATACATACAATACCGCAAACGGAAAATATTTTTTGGCAAACAAAGCGCTGCTGATTTGGCAGATCTGTTAAAAAAACACACTGCCGAAAACTTTTTATATCCATGTTCGGATGTAGCTGGGGAAGAAACACAAAACTTTTTACAAGCCAACGGTTATACCTTTACCACAGCCGTGCTCTTTAAAACGGTTTGCAGCGATTTGTCTGATTTGGCTGATGTTTTTTACGACATCATTGTCTTTTTTAGTCCATCGAGTGTACAATCCTTGTATAAAAACTTTCCAGATTTTCAACAAAACAATACCCGCTTGGCTGCTTTTGGGCCTACTACACACAAAGCGCTGTTAGACAGGGAATTGATACTGGATATTCCGGCTCCTACACCCAAGGCTCCTAGTATGACCATGGCCTTGGATGAATACATTAAACTAGCCAATAAGTAAACCAACCCATTTAATTTCAAAGACAATTAGGGCCAAAAAATCCTTTTTTAAATTTATTATTAGGGTTAATTAATCGCAAATTCTTATATTCGAAATATTTTTGAACATTATGGGGTCAATGAAAACACACCAAAACACCATATACCTAATTGCATTAACGGCCTTAGTAGCCCTATTCTCTAGCTGTGGCAAAAGTGGCGCTAGTGGCGAATTAGTGGGTGCTGGTGCAGCCAATTTTAGAAGCAACGAAGTGCCTTATGGCATGGTTTATATTCCTTCCGGCACATTTGTAATGGGCCAAACCGATCAGGATGTAACTTTTGGCCAGTTGGCACAAAATAAACAAGTATCTGTTTCGGCATTTTTTATGGACGAAACAGAAATTACCAATAGCGAATACCGCCAATTTGTGAATTGGGTGCGTGATTCTATCGCTATTACCGATTATTTAAAAGACGATAAATATTTTATCAAATCTAAAACACCAAGTACTGCACCTGGAGCTAAAAAATTAATTGATTGGAAAAAATTAGGCAAAGGCGCCAATGTAATTTGGGGTAACAAAAAATCGGGTGCCGCCAATGCTCCAAAACTGCAAAACATTTATTATCAGGGAGATGATCGTGTGTTTGACCGTAATGAATTGGATGTACGTTTATTGAAATACAATTTTGCCATTATGAATTTGCGTGCTGCTGCAGACAACAAGAAAGATAAAACCAAAACCCGTTCCGATTTTATTATTCGCGATAATGTAGCCGTTTACCCAGATACTTTATCGTGGCTTTCTGATTTTGCTTATGCACAAAATGAGCCAATGGCGCAGGGTTATTTTGTTCACCCGGCTTATAATAATTATCCGGTAGTAGGTGTAACCTGGCGTCAGGCAAGAGCGTTTACCGTATGGCGTACACGCTACAACGATGCCTACCGTGAAGCCAAAAAATTACCTAAACGTATGGGTTACCAATTACCTAGCGAAGCCGAATTTGAATATGCAGCTAGAGGCGGAAGAACCGGAACAACTTATCCATGGGGAGGGCCGTATCCACGCAATGCAAAGGGATGTTTAATGGCTAACTTTAAACCAGGTAGAGGAAATTATGCCGATGATGGCGGTGCCTTTACCGTAAACGTAAAATCGTATTTCCCGAATGATTTTGGCCTATACAATATTGCTGGAAACGTGGCTGAGTGGACTTCATCTGCTTTCGACGAATCGGCTCCAAACTTTACCAACGATTTAAACCCAGCTTTTGCTTACGAAGCTAAAGATACCGACCCTGAAGCCTTAAAACGCAAAGTTGTGCGTGGTGGTTCTTGGAAAGATATTGGCTATTTTTTGCAAAATTCGGCTCGTACCTACGAGTTCCAAGACGAAGCTAAATCGTTTATCGGTTTCCGTTGCGTAACACCTTATATCGGTAGAGATATTAAAGATAAATAATCAATTAACCTCAATTAGACATATTCTTTTAAAACAATCTTGTTATGACTAACAATAAATTTTTCAAAATTTTTACGAAATACCAAAGCACCCTAATAAACATTGGGGCATCTATTGTAATTATTGGTTTGATTTTTAAAATTAACCACTATCCTGGAGCCGAAATTGGTATTGCCCTTGGTTTAGGTACGGAAGCCGTTTTATTCTTTATTTTAGGTATCATAGCTTACGCCAATCCAGAAGAAGAAGCACACGGGTCTGTTGCCACCGGTGGTGGCGCCTTTGGTATACCGGGTGTTGAGTTAGACAAAGATTCGAAAGCTAAAATTGAAGCAGGCTTAAAAAACTTTGCAAACAATTTAGCTGCTATTTCATCAGCAGCAGATGCCGCAGCGGTAACCAACGAATTTGCAACGAAGGTAAAAGCAGCTTCTGCTACCTTCGATCAGGTGAATGCTACCTTACAACAAGTTTCTGCTAATTTAAGCAAGCTAGACGTTACACCAATTACACATTCTATGGACGATGCAAAAAAGGTTCAAGAAGAAATAGTGAAATTGTCGAAAAACTTAGCTGCCTTAAATGCAGTATACGGCAATATGTTAACGGCTATGAATCAGCCACGCAGCTAATTATTTTTTACACCCAATACTAAATTTAAAATTATGGCTGGAGGTAAAGAAACCCCAAGGCAGCGGATGATAGGTATTTTATACCTGGTATTACTAGGTTTAATTGCTTTGAGCGTAAACGATTCGTTGCTAGACGCATTTAAAAACATCACCGATAGTTTATCTACGTCAACCACAAACGTAAATAGTGGTGTAGAAGCTACATTTTCTTCTTTTGAAGCAACCAAACTTAAAGATGACCCGATTAAAGCAAAGCCTATTTACGACAGGGCTAAAAAAGCTAGCGGATATGCACGTGATTTAGAATCGTACATAAACGACTTAAAGAAAGACCTTACAGAACAAGGTGGCGGCGTTAACGAAAGTAGTGGCGATTTAGAAGGCAGAGCTAGTGTGGATATCTCTCCTCGTTTTATGATTAATGGAGGCAAGGCTACCGAATTACGTAAAAAAATTAACGAAACACGTGAGAAATTATTGGGCCTATTAGATGAAAAAGATCGTAAAACGGTTAAATTTTCATTGACTACCATTGATCCACCCAGAAAAGGAGGTGTTTTAAAAACATGGGAACAAGCCAATTTTGGCGACGGGATTCCTTTGGCAGCTGCCATGACCGCCTTAACCAAAATTCAGGCCGATGCTAAAAATGCCGAATCGGAAATGGTGAAAAAGATTTTAGGTAAAATGGACCAAGCAGAGATCAATTTAGATCAGTTTGCTGCCGTAGCCGTGGCACCAACCTCTTATGTTATTCAGGGGCAACCCTATACTGCTGAGGTTTTTTTAACGGCTTCTAGCTCTACCCTAAAACAAACCATAAACGTTGGAGGCTCTACTTTGCCTATAAAAGAAGGTAAAGGGGTTTACACCGTAAATACAAATAGAGAAGGGATGTTTAGTTGGGTGGGTACCCTTACTGTAATTGGTACCGATGGCAAACCTAAAACCTACCGTACTCCGGAGCAAAAATACCAAGTGGCTCGTCCATCAGCGGTCGTATCGCCCGATAAAATGAACGTATTTTATATTGGAGTGCCTAACCCGGTATCTGTTTCTGCACCAGGTATTCCGAAAGAAAAACTAAGAGTGAGCGTAAGTTCTGGTAGTATGAGTGGCGCAAACGGCCGTTATACCTTTACATCAAACGAAGCTAGCCCGGTAGTAGTAAATGTGTCGGCAGAAATTAACGGGAGAGTACAAGCCATTGGCTCTAGCAATTTCCGTGTAAAACGAATTCCAGATCCGAAAGCAAAATTTGCAGGTAAATCGAGCGGAAGTTTAAGCGCTGCAGCTATTCGTTCGCAAAGTTTTATTGCCGCTGTTTTAGATGGTTTTGATTTTGATGCCAAATTTAACGTTACTCGTTTCACCTTATTAATAGCAAAACCCCGTACCGATGTCATCATTATACAAGGTACAGGAAATAGTTTGGCTGGGAGTGTAAAAGCGGCTATTAACAACGTTACTCCCGGAACTCGTGTTATTTTTAGCGATATTATTGCCGTTGGTCCGGATGGTACGCAACGTGGCTTAGATCCGATTGTTTTAACTGCAAACTAATTCAGTATGAAAAAGATTTTTATTAGTTGCGTATTGGTAGTATGGTCTGTTTCTGTATGGGCGCAGACTACCAAACCCAATACCACGAAAAAACCGACTACTAAAACAGAAACGGCCAAGGAGCAAACAGCACCTCCAGTTGTAGTAGTACCTCCAGTAGTTCCGCCGCCTGCTCCTGTGCCTGCACCAAAGCAGCAAGACAGACCTACAGATGGCTACTTTAAGAAAAATAACGTACCACAGGCCAAGCTAACTCCATTGGCCCCTATTCGTGAGGCAGATGTAATTTTTAGCCGTAGAGTGTGGCGTGATATTGATGTGCGTGAAAAATTGAATCAGTTTTTTGTGGCACCACAATCACGTTTAATAGATTTAATTTATAAAGCTGTAGCAGCTGGTGAACTAACAGCCTACGATCCTACTGCTGCACCTGAAAAAGATGACCGAAATGGAGACGCTTTTTCTACACCACTAACTCCAGATAAAGCCATTGCCCGTTTTACCGATTCTACTTTTGTAGAAGATTACGATGCTAATGGTGATGTAATTCAAGGTAGCGGTAGAATGGTTGCCAATATTTTTACCCCGGATAGTATTTTGAAATTTCGTATTAAAGAAGATTGGGTGTTTGATAAACAACGCTCTGTGTTTGAACCACGTATTATTGGTATTGCACCTTTAATTAAAATTAAAAAAGCAGGTCAAGAATTAAACGAACAGCCTATTTTCTGGGTTTATTTCCCCGAATTACGCCCCTTGTTAAATATTACACAGGTAGCCAATGGTCGTAACGATGCCTTTGGATTGTCATTCGATGATGTGTTTATGAAACGTATTTTCGCTAGTTATATAGTAAAAGTATCGAATGTAAAAGACGAATACATTCGCGATTATACCAAAACCGGCGTAGATCGTTTGAAAGAAAGCGAACGCTTAAAGAAAGAATTGTTAGATTGGGAACACGATTTGTGGTCGTACTAATCTCCTAAATAAAAAGGCTCCCGAAATGGAGCCTTTCTTAGTTTATCGCTTTTTCGAAATAGGTTTGTAGGGCAACCAGCTGTTTTTTATTCAACACCTTGGCCAGCTCTTCTGGCCCAGCTTCTTTAATTTTCTTCACCGATTTAAAGGTGCTCAGCAATTTCTGAGCGGTAGTAGTTCCAACTCCCGGGATGTTGGATAGTTCGGTTTTTAATGTTCCCTGATCACGTTTTTTGCGGTGAAAGGTAATACCAAAGCGGTGGGCCTCATCGCGTAATTGCTGAATGATGCGCAAACTCTCCGATTTTTTATCTAAATGCAGCGGATAGGGATCGCCAGGGTAATACAATTCTTCTAAGCGTTTGGCAATGCCAATTACGGTAAGTTGCTTGCTAATGCCCAATTTCTTTAAACTGGTTAATGCTGCTGATAATTGCCCTTTACCCCCATCAATTACCACGAGTTGAGGTAAGGCTTCGCCTTCTTCCAACATGCGCTTATACCTGCGGTACACCGCTTCTTCCATGGTGGCAAAATCATTGGGGCCTTCTACGGTTTTTACGTTAAAGTGGCGGTAGTCTTTTTTAGAAGGCTTAGCATCTTTAAAAACCACAATGGCCGAAACTGGGTATTGCCCCTGAAAGTTGGAATTATCGAAACATTCGATGTGTGTAGGCAATTGATTGAGCCGTAAATCTTTCATCATCTGCGTTAAAACACGTTCGGTTTTTACCTCGGGGTTTAGCTTTTCGTATTGGTTGAGGCGCTCTTTTTTAAAGTACAGTACATTTTTCTGCGAAAGTTCCAGTAGTTTTTTCTTTTCGCCTAGTTTGGGCACCGTAAAGCGAATGTTTTCATCTTGTAACTCTAGCGCAAAGGGCACAATAATTTCTTTCGATTGGCTGTTAAAACGAGCTCTAAAATCAGAAATAGCAATGCTGAGGAGTTCTTCTTCCGTTTCGTCGAGTTTTTTACGCAACTCAATGGTTTGCGTTTGTATAATGGTACCGTTCATTACCTTGAGGTAATTTACAAAGGCGTAATTATTTTCGGAGGCAATGCTAAACACATCTATATTGCTAATTGCTGCACTCACCACCGTCGATTTACTTTGATAACCAACTAACGAATCGAGTTTTTCTTTAAGCGATTGCGCCCGTTCAAACTGCATTTCTGAAACAGCTTGTTTCAGTTCCTCATTTAAGCGTTTTATTACCGAGCTAATTTTGCCCGTTAAAATATCTTTAATCTCTTCAATAGCCTGGTTGTAATCCGCTTCGCTTTGCAAGGCTTGGCATGGTCCTTTGCAATTTCCAATTTGATATTCCAAGCACACCTTAAATTTTTCGGCAGCAACGTTTGCTTCACTTAAGGCCAAATTACAAGTGCGTAAGGGATAAATTTCTTTTATTAAACCTAAAATGGTGTACATCATGCCAATTGAGGCATAGGGCCCAAAATAGGTAGAGCCGTCTTTAATAACACGTCGGGTGCTAAAAATTCGGGGGAATCGTTCGTTTTTTATAACAATCCACGGGTACGTTTTATCGTCTTTAAGGAGTACGTTGTAGCGGGGTTGGTGCTTTTTAATGAGGCTATTTTCCAATAGCCAGGCATCAATTTCGGTATCTACCAGGGTGAAGCTAATGCGCACAATTTTGCCTACCAATACTCTGGTTTTGGCATTTAGGCGCTGGTTAGCCGTAACAAAATACGAACTGACTCTACTCTTTAAGCTTTTTGCTTTGCCAATGTAAATGAGCTCGTCTTCGGCATTCCAAAATTGGTATACCCCCGGTTTTTGAGGTAAACTTTTTAGAAATGTAGAAAAATCATGTGCGTTGCTCATTAGGTAGCTTGTGGCTTCGGCTTAGTTTTCTTCTACTGTAGCTGGTGGATTAGCGTAGGTATCGCAGTCAAAGTTGATGGTTTGTTCCCCTTTTGGTGGTTCAAAATCGCCTTTGCTGTATTTCAATTTGCCATCGGCATATACCTTTTTCATGTACAAGGCAAAAATTGGCAAAGCCGAATTGGCTCCTTCGCCTTGGTTGGTAGAGAAAAAGTGGATGGCTCGGTCTTCACAACCTGTCCAAACGCCGGTAACCAATTGTGGCGTAATGCCCATAAACCAACCGTCGGAGTTGTTTTGCGTAGTTCCGGTTTTGCCACCAATAGGGTTGCTTAATCCGTATTTATAGCGCAAGCGTGATCCGGTTCCATTCTCTACTACGCCTTTCAGCATTTGGGTCATAACGTATGCCGTTTGCTCATTTAAGGCAAAAACCACTTTGGGCTTGCGCTCGTAAAGCATGTTTCCGTTTTTATCTTCAATGCGTAATAAATAAATCGGCTCGGTCCAGGTGCCGTGGTTTACAAAGGCTGAATAAGCGCCAACCATATCGTATACCGATGCATCAAAGGTGCCCAAGCAAATGGAAGGATAGGCTGGCACATCGCTAGTAACACCCATTTTTTTAATGAGTGTTGAAACGGCCGTGGCACCCACTTGTTTCATCATGTAGGCGGTTACATAGTTTTGAGAATAGGCCAAGGCCCTTTTTAAGGTAATGCTTCCGGGAAGTGGTTTGTATGCATTGGGTGTCCAACCCTCAATTTCTACCGGTTCGTTTGGTACGGTTAAGCAGGGTGAATAGCCATTGTCGATAGCTACGGCATAGGTAAATGGTTTTGCTGTTGAACCTACTTGGCGGGTACCCGTTTTTACTTGGTCGTATTTAAAGTATTCGAAGTTGGTGCCACCTACCCAGGCTTTCACATGGCCGGTTTGGGGCTCCATAGACATGAGCGCATTTCTTAAAAGCAGTTTATAATATTTTATGGAGTCAATAGGGCGCATGAGGGTGTCTATATCGCCTTTCCAACTAAAAATGGTCATTCGTGCCGGCGTTAAAAAATCTTGCTGGATTTCTAATTCGGTTCTACCTAAAGTTTGTAGTTGACGGTAGCGATCGGAGCGTTTTATGCCTTGATCGAGCAATTGCTGGTAATCTTTAAATGGATCTTTACGGCCTTTCCATTGGGCGTTAAACTGCTGTTGCAGTTCTTTCATGTACTCTCGTTGTGCATCCTCGGCATATTTTTGCATGCTGGCGTTAATGGTGCTGTATATTTTTAGCCCATCGCGATCTAAATCGTAGGGTGTGCCATCGGCTTTGGTTATAGATTGTTCTTCGAAAATGCGTTGTATTTCCTTTTTTAGCATGGCCCGGAAATAGGGTGCCAAGCCTACATTGTAGTTAGATGGGTTGAAATCTAAATTGAGGGGTGTTTCTTGGAATTTCTCAGTTTCCTCGTCGCTTAAATAGCCAGCCTTACGCATATTGTCTAATACGGTATTGCGTCTGGCTAAAGCCCGATCGGGGTTGTGTGTGGGCGAATAAAATGATGGTCCTTTTAGCATACCAATTAAAACGGCAGCTTGGTCGGGTCTAAGTTTATCGGGTGTAGTATTGAAGTAGGTTCTGGCCGCCGATTTAATGCCAAAGGTATTGTAGGCGCCAAAATCTACGGTATTGAGGTAAAGGGTTAAAATTTCTTCTTTGGTATAATTACGTTCTAGCTTAACGGCAATAACCCATTCTTGTAGTTTTTGAATAATACGTTTAAACGGATTTTTGGCTCGTTCAGAAAATAAGTTTAGGGCTAATTGTTGGGTAATGGTACTGGCACCCTGTTTATTGCCTACTAAATTGTAGAAAATGATGGTAAATGTGCGTCGAAAATCAATGCCCGAATGGCTATAAAAGCGAATATCTTCGGTTGCAACCAGGGCGTTAATTACATTTGGTGATATTTGTTCGTAACGAACATTGGAGCGATTTTGCACATAATAGGTTCCCAATACCACATTATCTTCAGAAATAATTTCAGAGGCTAAATTGCTTTTCGGATTTTCTAAATCTCTAAAGGTGGGCATTTTACCGAATAGGCCCAAGCCGATACAAAAGATAAAAATAGCCGAGAAAGCAATCATTCCTATGAAAATTTTCCACAGTACACTGGTATAGCGTTGTAATTCTTGTTTGTTTAGTGGCTCACTCATTGTTTTATTGATAATGTTCGGTATAAAATTTCTGATACTGGATTAGCAAATCAGTGTTCGTTAGTAAGTCTAAATTGGCTTTGGTGCATAAATAAAT
>JBIIBV010000118.1:0-2561 GCA_044239195.1 Sphingobacteriaceae bacterium
CAAAAGTTTGGCGCTGTACACATTCGTGTGGCCGGCGCTGAATTTTTGGTAAGGCTTGGTAGCTCAGTTGGTACGAGCGAACGACTGAAAATCGTTAGGTCGCCGGTTCGATCCCGGCCCAAGCCACGTTAACTAACTGCTTGAATTCCCCAATTAATTCGCCCTGAATCAAACAGTTTATAAAAGTCTGAGAGTTCTATGCCGGTTGCTTTCTTAAAACCTGCATCAAAACTATTTAGTTCACTTGTGTATTTTATGATGTTTAAAAATGCATCCATCCCGACGGATGCAACAATAAACTCACTCGCTACCTGGCCAATCCCATATGGTGAAAGCCAATTCGATAATCCCACGCTTGAATCATTCCTTTGAAACTTTTCAAGAGAAATGTTTCGATTCGTCGTAGGTTTCCTTATCTCTTCAGCCCGAGTGAGTCGATAATCAAAATACCCAAGCTCATGCGAAATAGCTGTGCCTACAAAATTTGCCGATCCTTCGGCAAACCAAGATGGCAGGATGCCAAAAGTTTGCGAACCACCCATCGCGAATTGCACGACATGAAAATACTCATGACCAGGGGTTTGGTAATCACTTTTTTGCATCGTGAGTAAGGAGTTGCTCCCACGAATAATGAAAAATGCATGATCGTTGCCGGCGCAGTACGAATTGGGGGCTCCAGAATTTCCACAAATGGATGTACCGGGTGGGCCAACCATGTTTATTTCAGCAAGTTTTGCCCGAATCCAGGAATCCTCCCCAGAAATAAAGACTTTGTAATCTGCATTTCTAATTGAAACAAAGGTTTCTTGTGCACGCCTGGAGCTGTCTTCAATAATTTTGCTGTGTGTTGAATCAACTCGAGAATCAATATAAAAGGCGGCGTTGGGAGCCTTACTTTGATTCTCTTTTGCCCAAGCTGAATATTTTTCTAAAGCAGTTGAGATCAGCGTTTCTTCTAAATTCTCTGTCGACCACGGCTTAAAAATAGGTTTGGCTTCAACAACTTTTTCCCTGAATTTCCATTGAAGCTTTTTTCCACTTTTAACACAAGTAAATTTGCCAGTTGAAACATTTTTTATTTGTCCAGATTTCGTACAAGTTGCACCATTTTTAACTACTGCGGCATTGGCTTGGTTAGTGCTTAAAAATAAAATTAGAATGATTCCGCATGAAAAAGCCTTCTTCATAAACTTTAACCAGCTGCAGAACCAGATGATCCAGACTTACGTTGGAATCGACCTGGTGCACCACCAGTTGCTTGGCCGCCACTTACTTTAGAACCCGAAGAGCGTCCCTCTTTTGGAGCAGGAGCATTCTTATTCTTTTTCTTCTCAAGCGCTTCTAAAAACTTTGCGCGAGCATCATCTGCGGGTTTTTTGTCATCGGCCATGGAAGAAGTTTACTACTTATCTTCACTAGGAATGCGCAAGAAAAATACAAGGAGTGCTACCCAACCAGCGCCCGCAGCGAAGGCAAAAGCGCTGTTCTGACTTTGATAGATCGCATACGCCAGCAATCCATAGACACCGGATGCTGCCCACAGAGTGATTGCTGCGTATTTACGGTGCATGCCAATGCGCATTAAGCGGTGAGACAAGTGATCTCGTCCACCAGTAAATGGTGAGATGCCGCGATACAGGCGCGAAGCAACAGCAACTGTTGTATCCAAAATAGGTATTGCAAGTAGTGCAATCGGAATGACAAGCGAAAGTGCTTGTGGCTTAACGCCTGGATCTAAGCGAATAGTAAGAACGCCCATAACAATGCCTAAAAAGAGTGCTCCAGCATCTCCCATATAGATTTTTGCTGGTGACTTATTCCAGAGTAAAAAGCCTGCAGTAGCGCCACACACAACAATGGCAAGTGCGCTGACCAGTATCTGGCCTTGGCTATTTGCAATTAAAAAGAGGAAGAAAGAAGCAATAGCAACTGTGCCGGCTGCGCCGCCATCTAGGTTGTCAAAGAAGTTAATGGAGTTTGTGATTCCAACGATCCAGAAAATTGAGACAGCAGCGTTAAGAAATTGATTGCCGAGTGCAATTCCCATTGTGTCGGTGGCAATCAAAATTAACGCCATCGCAGTGCCCACTGATGTTTGCGCAATCAAACGTGGCCATGGTTGTAACCCTCTTAGGTCATCCCATAAGCCCATTGCTGAGATCAAAATAGCTGGGATCAAAACTGAGCTAGCGAGTCCGATGGACTTAAGGTTGAAATCTCGTGCAACGAGTGCAACGTAGGAAGTGATAACAACACCAACTGCGATCGCGACTCCGCCTAAATACGGCACCGGTTGCTTTTGAATCTTTCGCGCAGCATCAGGTGAGTCAACTGCATTAAATCGAAGCGCAATTTTTCGCATTGGTCCGGTGATGACACCGACATAAACCAACGCAACAGCACCTAGTAATAGGTACTGCGTAATTGAGTAATTCATAAAGGCGAAAGAAAGAAGTTAGTTGCCTTGAGTTGCTTTAAGTAATTCGCGTACTTCTGATTCGCGATAACGGCGGTGACCACCGAGAGTTCTAATGGATGTGAGTTTTCCTGCTTGTGCCCAA
>JBIIBV010000055.1:0-10408 GCA_044239195.1 Sphingobacteriaceae bacterium
GAAACCAAAGTGCATACAGCAAGTTGATGTTTGTATTTGCTGCCGAAAATTTTAATCAGGCCTATAAGCGCTTGAAATATTTGCAGCAGTTTACGCAATACCGTAAAAAACAGGCAAATTATATTCAGGGCACTCAGCATGATTTAAACGTAAAAATTATGGTTCTCGATCAAAATAAGGAAGAAAAAACCAATCTCTTAAATGATCAACAAAAAGAAAAGCAAACCCTAGGAAAAGAAAAAAATAGTCAAACCAAGGTACTCAGCGGTTTAACCAAGCAAGAAAAACAGCTTAAACAAGAGCTGAGCAAAAAACAGCGGGAGTCTATTCAGTTAAACAGAGCCTTACAAGCGGCTGTTGCACGTGAAATTGAGGCTGAGCGTAAAAAAGCAGAAGCGGCGGCAAAAGTAGATGCAGATAAAGCGAAATCTGAAAACAGAACAGCCACAACCAAGCCGGTGTCAAAAGGTTCGAGTATTTTATCGGCAACCCCCGAATCGGCCAAACTATCATCCGACTTTTTAGGGAATAGAGGTAGTTTGCCTTGGCCTGTAGCCAATGGTACTATTACCGAGAGTTTTGGTACCCACAGTTATGGTGCAAACGTAACCATGTCTAATAACGGTGTAGACATCCGTACCAATCCTGGAGCTACTGTAAGAGCCGTTTTTTCTGGAGAAGTGCGCAGGGTGTTTAGTGTTGGCGCCACCTTTGCGGTCATGATTAGACACGGGGAGTATTTTACCATTTACTCTAACTTAAAATCTACAAGTGTAGCGGCCGGGCAAAAAGTTTCGGTGAAACAAAGCCTGGGTGTGGTAGCCACCGACCCAAGCGATGATAGCACCGAAGTGCACTTTGAATTGTGGAAAGGGGGCAGCCCATTGAACCCTGCTGGCTGGTTAGCGAATTAAATTTAACATTTCGCCCGTAAAAAATGTCGTATATTTGCATACTAATACTTAGCATGTGAGCGGAAACATATTCCTTTTCTTAAATATTGGTACGCCAGAAATGTTGTTTATCTTGCTAGCAGCACTCTTGTTGTTTGGTGGGGATAAATTACCAGAAGTTGCTCGTGGTTTAGGTAAAGGTATACGCCAGTTTCAAGACGCATCTGAAGAAGTAAAAAGAGAAATTCATAAAAATATAAACGAGGTGAAAGCCAATATAGAGGAATCTATAGAACAGGAAACCCCAGTTAATCAAACGCCTCCAATAGAAAAAGATTCATCATCCTTAAAATAGAAATTATGTTAAATTTTATAGTATTAGGCCTATTCGGTACCCCAGAAATTTTAGCCATTTTAGTAGTTGTATTGCTCATTTTTGGTGGTAGAAAAATTCCAGAATTAATGCGTGGCTTGGGCAAAGGTGTCAAAGAATTTAAAGACGCAAAAGACGGTAAAAACGACTCTAGCGACGTAGAGAAAAAATAAGCCACCGGAATTTCCGTTTAAACCATTCATTTCTGTGTTGGGCATTTTTTTGCTCACGCAATTATTTGGCTAGCATGAAAACTAAAGCATTGCTTTCCGTTTTGTTGTTATTGCAGATAGTTTTATCATCTGTTTATGCTACCGCTGTGCCTAGCAAAACGAAGCTATTGCCCGATTCGATATCCGAATTCAGCGTAACCACTCATGACTTGGTATTGCTTGGCGAAAAAAATGCAGGTAGAGACAGTGTAAAGCAAGTGTTTCCTAAAACCTTTAATTTGGCGGTTACGCAATACATTGAGGCTTTAACAAAACGCAAAGAACAAGTAGGGAAAATGTTAGGTTTATCCAACTATTACTTCCCGGTTTACGAAAAAGTATTTAAAGAATTCGGCCTACCCGAAGAGTTGAAATTTTTGTCGGTAGTAGAATCGGCTTTAAACCCACATGCAGTTTCTAGAGTGGGCGCAACCGGCCCTTGGCAGTTTATGTTTGGTACGGCCAAAGCCTATGGGCTTACCATGAACAAAGATGTAGACGAACGCAAAGACCCCGTACAGGCAAGTAAAGCAGCAGCCGCCTATTTAAAAGATGCCTTTGCCCAATTCGACGATTGGTTATTGGCTATTGCCTCCTATAACTGCGGAAAAGGTGCTGTAGCCAGAGCCATTGTAAAGGCTGGCGGCAAGGCCGATTTTTGGGCCATTAGCCCGTATTTGCCGGCTGAAACACGTAATTACGTACCCAAGTTTATTGCCACGGCCTATATCATGAGCAATTACCAAAATTATGGTATCAGCCCATTATCGCCAGGTTTTAATACACTTACCGATGTGTTTGATGTGGTAAAACCTGTTTCATTGGCCGCCGTTGCACGTGCCACCGGCATAGATTTACAAGAACTCATTTTGCTAAACCCGTCCTATAAAAAATTAATGGTAAAAGGTTCGCTAGCCGAACCTAAATCGGTGGTTATACCTACCCAAAACCAACCAGATTATGCCGCCTTATACCAAGTGCTTAACGGCACTGCTGTTGGCGTAGGCGTGGCAGCGCCACAAGCTAGTACCAGTACTAAGATTATCTATTACACCGTAAAACGTGGCGATAATTTAAGCAGCATTGCAAAAAAATATGCAGGCCTCAGTGCCTCTCAGCTAAAATCATGGAATAAATTACAAAGTAATGCCTTAAAAGTAGGCATGCGCCTAAAAATAGTTCAACAATAATATTCGTTGTTTTTTGGCGGCCCTATGGCTAAAAATTGTAATTTTGACTACCAATTGTAAGCCTATCCTATGAGTAAAACAAACCGAAAACAAGATGCACTAGACTACCACTCACAAGGTCGTCCGGGGAAAATTGAAGTGGTTTCCACCAAACCTACCAATTCGCAAAGAGATTTAGCCTTGGCCTATTCGCCTGGTGTAGCCGAGCCTTGTTTAAAAATTGCCGATAACAAAGAAGATGTGTACAAATACACCGCTAAAGGAAATTTGGTGGCAGTAATTAGCAATGGAACTGCGGTTTTAGGCTTAGGCAATATTGGTCCAGAGGCCGGTAAACCGGTTATGGAGGGGAAAGGAATTTTGTTTAAAATTTTCGCCGATATTGATGTATTTGATTTAGAGTTAGATTGCACCAATGTAGACGATTTTGTAAAAATTGTAAAAGCCCTAGAGCCCACTTTTGGTGGAGTTAATTTAGAAGATATTAAGGCCCCTGAATGTTTCGAGATTGAGCGTAGGTTAAAGCAGGAATTGAATATTCCGGTTATGCACGATGATCAGCATGGTACCGCTATTATTTCATCGGCAGCTTTATTAAACGCCTGCGAAATTCAGAAGAAAAAAATTGACAAGGTTAAAATTGTGGTGAATGGAGCTGGTGCGGCAGCCATCTCTTGCTCACGTTTATACATGAGCATGGGTGCCAAAAGAGAAAATATTGTAATGGTAGATAGAACGGGAGTTATTAATCAATCTCGAGAAAATTTAGATCCAACCAAAGCAGAGTTTGCCACTACCCGTAAACTAAATACCTTGGCTGAGGCCATAAAAGATGCCGATGTATTTATTGGTTTATCGTCAGCGGATGTATTGAATGCCGACATGCTAAAAAGCATGGCCAAAAACCCGATTGTGTTTGCTATGGCCAATCCAGATCCGGAGATTGATTATAATTTAGCTATTAAAACTCGTAAAGATGTGTTAATGGCTACCGGCCGTTCCGATTTCCCTAACCAAGTGAACAATGTGTTGGGTTTCCCCTACATTTTCCGTGGCGCATTGGATGTACGAGCAACCACCATTAACGAGGCCATGAAAATTGCCGCCGTTAAAGCCATTGCCGATTTGGCCAAAAAACCAGTCCCTGAAGCCGTAAACTTAGCTTACAATACCAAAAATCTAAAATTTGGTAAAGATTACATCATTCCTAAACCGTTAGATTTTAGATTAATTACAGCCGTATCTCCGGCTGTTGCTCAGGCCGCTATGGATTCTGGCGTGGCTAAACATGTCATTACCGATTGGGATGCATACAGAGAAGACCTTAAGCTCCGTTTGGGTATGGACGATGCCTTGTTGCGTGCCATCTCTAATAAAGCTAAGTTAGATCCTAAGCGTGTAGTATTTGCCGAAGCCGATAATTACAAGATTTTAAAAGCCGCTCAAATTGTAAATGATGATGGCGTAGCTACACCCATATTATTAGGAGATAAGCAAAAAATACTCGAGCTCATTGAAGCCAACGAATTGGATATGGAAGGTGTTACCATCATCGATCCGGCTGAAGAAACAGCTAAAATTGAACTTTATGCCGATTACCTGTACCAAAAACGCCAACGTAAAGGTATAACCCTATATGAGGCTAAAAAATTATTGCGTGATCGGAATTATTTTGGTGCCTGCATGGTGCAGTTCGGCGAAGCAGATGCATTAATTTCGGGTTTAACCAAAAATTATATACAAACTATCCGCCCAGCATTGCAAATTATTGGTACCGAACCTGGCGTAGATAAAGTAGCCGGTATGTACATGATGCTTACCGAAAAAGGTCCTGTATTTTTTGGAGATACAACTGTAAATGTAAATCCCACTTTGAATGAGTTGGTTGATTTGACTGTACTGATTGATCGTTCTATAAAGAAATTTAATATACAACCTCGTATTGCCATGTTATCATATTCTAATTTTGGCTCAAACGAAGGAGAGGTGCCTGATAAAACAAGAGAAGCAGTACGTTTACTACATCAAAACCATCCAGATATATTGGTAGATGGCGATATGCAAGCAAATTTTGCCATGAACCCTGCCTTATTGAAAGATAATTTTTCGTTTAGCACCTTAAATGGCCAAGCAGCTAATACCCTGGTATTCCCAAACCTTGCCTCGGGTAATATTGCCTATAAATTAATCCAAGAATTGGCCGGTGCTGAAGCTATTGGCCCCATTTTATTGGGTATGAATAAGCCGGTACATATTTTGCAATTAGGCAGTTCGGTACGAGAAATTGTGAATATGGTTACCATAGCCGTCGTAGACGCCCAATCAAAAGCTGAAACGGGTATTATAGCAAAATCAAAGAGTTTGTTCAATCGAATTAGAAAAAGTAATTAACTCTATGTACGCCTACATTGATGGAAAATTAAGTGTGAAGTGCCCTACCCATGTGGTTGTAGAGGCTGGAGGTGTAGGGTACCATATAAACATTTCGTTGCACACCTATTCACTATTGGCCAAGCAAGAGCGTTGTAAATTATACACCTGGTTGCATGTAAAAGAAGATGCACATACGCTTTATGGTTTTATTGAAGAAGGTGAACGAAAGTTATTTTTGCATCTAATTTCTGTTTCGGGCATTGGTCCCAATACCGGCCGCATGATGCTTTCATCTATTACGCCACAAGAAATTCAGCAAGCTATTGTAAAAGGCGATGTGCCTTTAATTCAGCGAATAAAGGGTATTGGCCCTAAATCTGCTCAACGTTTAATTCTCGAATTGCAAGATAAATTAAAAAAAGAGGGTCCCGATTCGCTCATTTCTATACCGCAACACTATACCGCCAAAGACGAAGCACTTTCTGCCTTGGTTATGTTAGGCTTCCCTAAAAACAATGCAGAAAAGACCCTAGACCATGCAATAAGTGAGTCAAACGAAAGTTTATCTGTTGAGCAATTGATAAAAATTGCACTAAAAAGCCTATAATTACCTAATCGTTTATCAAAAAAAGCCTTGAGGAAAACCGCTTACGTTTTCTTATTTTTTTTAAGTGTAGTTCTTTTTGGGATTTCGCATCAAGGCCTTGCGCAAGTAAAGACTCCAACTACTGCAGATAGTTTAAAACTGCGTTACCCCGTTAAAGATTCTAAATCTCTAGTTTTTGGAAGATCTTTTGGACTAACATTGCCCAATCCTTCCAATATTAAACGCTCGGTTGTATTCAATCCTTTAACCAAGCAATACACCATTCAGGATAGCATAGGCGGCCAATTTTTTAGAAATCCATATTACTTAACCATTCCTGAATATCAACGCTTCGAAAATAAACAACTACTAAAAAATACTTGGCGTGATTTGGCCGATCAATCGGTTTCAGCTGCTAGGCAACCGGGTTTTATTCCCCCGGTAAAAATTAACAGCCGCTCTTTTGAACGCTTATTTGGTGGCTCGACCATTGAAATTATACCCCAAGGTTCGGCGGAGCTAACCTTTGCAGGTCGGATTAATAAAAACGAGAATCCTTTATTTAACGAACGCCAACGTAAGCAGGGTAATTTCGATTTTAACCAACGCATTCAAATGAATTTGGTTGGTCAAGTAGGCGAAAAATTAAAAATTAGCACCAATTACAATACCGAAGCCCAATTCGATTTTGAGAATCAGGTTAAACTAGATTATACAGGAAAAGAAGACGAAATTGTACGTAAGGTGGAAGCCGGAAATGTGAGTTTACCGCTTAGCTCATCGTTAATAACCGGTAGCCAAGCCCTATTTGGCCTAAAAACACAGTTGCAATTTGGTAAATTGGGGGTAACCAGTATTTTCTCCCAACAAAAATCACAATCGAAGGAAATTACCATTACCAATGGAGCGCAGCAAAACGAATTTAGGTTGCTGGCCGATGGCTACGAAGCCAACAAGCATTATTTCTTAAGTCAATTTTTTCGCAACCAATATAATTTGGCCTTAAAAAAACTGCCCATTATTAGTAGCAACATCAACATTACCAAAATTGAGGTTTGGGTAACCAATAGAGTAGGTACCACTACCGATTCGAGAGATGTGTTGGCATTTATGGACTTAGGTGAAAATAGTCCATACAACCAGGCACAAATTCAAGGGGGTGCTGGATATTCTTCCTACCCAGCTGGATTCAATGGTCCAGGATTTTCGCAACAATCTAATAACCTATTACAGAACTTACCGATTAATGCACGCTTAACCAATTCAAACGCCATTAACGTGTATTTTCAGGCAAATGGCGCCACCGATAATTTTGCTAAACTTACGTATGCCCGCAAACTAACAGATAAGGAGTATACCATGAGTCCACAATTGGGCTATATTTCTTTAAATACACCCCTAAATGCCGATGAGGTATTGGCGGTGGCATATCGCTATACAGTGAATGGTACAGAGTATCAGGTAGGAGAATTTTCGAATGATTTGCCGGTAAACAACGAGTTACCGGAGGTTTTGTATGTAAAATTGCTTAAAAACGAAATCCTTAAAACCAATTTACCAACCTGGGATTTGATGATGAAAAACATCTATTCCTTGGGAGCATATCAAGTATCTTCCTCCGATTTCCGCTTAAATATATTCCGTTTAGATGAGCAATCGGGAGTAGAAAAACCACAAATGACCGAGGGGCAAAATACCAATGGCAAGCTGTGGTTACAACTTACCAATTTGGATAATATCAACCAGCAAAACGATCGAAAGCCCGATGGCTTTTTCGATTTTGTACAGGGCATTACCATTGATGCCTTAAATGGCCGCATAACTTTTCCTTCGGTAGAGCCTTTTGGTGCCGATTTAGCAGCTCAATTTACCCCTGCCGAAGCCGCTTTAGCTGCAAAATATGTGTACCAACCTTTATATGATTTAACCAAGGCCGATGCCCAGCAACTCTACCCGCAGTTGAACAGGTACATTATTAAAGGCACCTACCAATCGCAAGTAAGTTCAGAGTTTCAACTAAATGCCATCAATATTCCCGAAGGTTCAGTGCAGGTAATTGCGGGTACAATTCCTTTGCAAGAAGGGGTTGATTATACCATTGATTACAATATTGGCCGAGTGCGAATTTTAAATCAAGCGCTCTTAAATTCTGGGCAACCTATTCGTATTAAATTAGAAAATAGCGAACTGTTTGGTATGCAGCAACGCTCTTTATTTGGTACCCGGTTTGATTATAGAGCGAATAAAAAACTGAACCTTGGCGCTACTTTATTGAATTTAACCGAGCGTCCGCTAACTCCCAAAGTGAACATTGGCGACGAGCCTATTTCCAATACCATTTGGGGTTTAGATATGAACTACCAATCGGATTCTAGGTGGCTAACCCGTATGGTAGATAAAATCCCATTCATTTCTACCAAAGAAAAATCGAGTATTACCTTTTCGGGTGAATTTGCCAAGTTTATTCCCGGCCACCCGAGCGCACTTAACTTTGCCGGTACCAAAAATGGCTCGAGTTACTTAGACGATTTTGAAGCCACCCGTTCGGTAATTGATTTAAAGAGTGCCATTACTTGGCAAATATCGGGTACGCCACAACTGTTTCCCGAATCGCAACAGTTTAACAATTTAACATATGGCTTTAACCGAGCCCGTATAGCCTTCTACAACATCGATCCCATTTTTTACAATCGGAGTGGCGGTGGCACCCCAAGCGATGTGAAATTGAATGCCAACGAATTATCTAACCATTATAGCAGAGAGGTATTAGAAAAAGAAGTATTTCCCTTTAAAGATTCGCCTACGGGGCAACCCTTGTTTCTGCCTACACTCAACATGGCTTTTTATCCAAACGAACGCGGCCCGTACAATTATGCCACGGCCGGATTGAATTTGGATGGAAAATTACTCAACCCCAAAACCAGGTGGGGAGGCATGTTCCGTAAATTGGAAAGTAACGATTTCGAAGCCCTTAATATTGAGTTTGTAGAATTATGGATGTTAGATCCATTTCTATACAAGCCCAATGCTGAAGGGGGTGATCTGTATTTCGATTTAGGTAGTATATCGGAAGATATTTTAAAAGATGATCGAAAATCATTAGAAAATGGCTTGCCCACCGATGGAGATCCTGCAAAAACAGATGCCACGGCTTGGGGTAGGGTGCCTAAACTACAACCGGTTATTCCAGCCTTCGATAATAATCCTGCAGCCAGAAAATTGCAAGATGTGGGGTTGGACGGCTTATCCGATACCCAAGAGCAACAATTTTTCAGCAGTTTTGTAAACCAAGTAAGCCCGCAATTAAATGCAACGGCTGCCGCAGCGCTGGCTGCCGATCCCTCGTCAGATAACTACCAATATTTTAGAGGCAATGTATTCTTTGGGTCTGCCAGTTCTATTTTAAAACGCTACGAAAAATATAACGGCACGGAGGGAAACTCTAAAACCCAAGAACAATCTTTGGCTGAAACGGGTATTGAAAATTCCGCTTCTACGCCGCTGCCCGATGGGGAGGATGTAAATAGAGATAATAACACTTCTAAAGCCGATGAGTATTTCGAGTACAAAGTATCCATTCGCCCACAAGATTTACAGCAGGTAGGCACCAATTTCATTTCAGATATCGTGTCAACCAGTGTGAAATTGGCCAATGGCAAGCAAGAAACCGTACGTTGGATTCAATTTAAAATCCCCTTGGCACAATTTCTTAACAAAGTGGGCAATATTCAAGATTTTAAATCGATACGTTTTGTGCGTTCCTTTATGACCAATTTTGCCGATACCACCATTTTGCGTTTAGCCAAACTGCAATTGGTACGTGGCGAATGGCGTAGGTATAATGCCGAAAATAATCCCGCTAAAGTAATTGCCGATCCGGCGCTTATTAATCCTGGTTTAGACAATTCGAGCCTAGAAGTAAGTGCGGTAAATATCGAAGAAAATGGCAAGCGTAGCCCCATACCGTATGTTACTCCACCGGGCATTGTACGTGAGCTAGATTATAGCGGATATAATGCCAATACCCGCCAAAATGAGCAATCGCTTTCTGTTAGAATAAAAAGTTTGAAAGACGGGTATGGTAGAGCGGCGTTCCGTACTTCCTTTAACGATTTTAGATCGTACCGTCGCATGGAAATGTTCATACACGCAGAAAGTGCCAATCCTGTAAATCCGATTAACGATAAAGATGTAAGCGCTTTTATTCGCATAGGTAGCGATAACCAAGATAACTATTACGAATACAATATCCCATTAAAAATTACGGCACCCAATACCAGCGATGACAATGCCATTTGGCCTGCCGAGAACAAATTGGATGTGCCCTTAAGTTTATTCCAAATTGCCAAAACGGCCCGAAATAATGCACAATTAAACGGCCTACCTTGGCCACCCAATGTACCTTTCCAATACAGTGATGGGCAAAATACCGTAACCGTATTGGGGCAACCCGATATGAGCAAGGTAAGGGTATACATGCTGGGTGTACGCAATCCTTTAAAAACCATAATAAATGCGACTGACGATGGTTTAGATAAAGACGCTGAGGTGTGGTTTAATGAATTGCGTTTAACTGATTTTGATGAACGTGGAGGTTGGGCGGCTACCGCTAGGTTAAATGCCAAGCTAGCGGATTTTGCTGATGTATCTGTATCGGGAAGCAGAAGCACCAACGGCTTTGGCTCCTTAGATAGGAAGGTGAGCGAACGCAACCGCAACGACCAATCGATAGTTGATGTATCTTCAAGCATAGAAGCGGGCAAACTATTCCCAAAAAGTTC
>JBIIBV010000007.1:0-36476 GCA_044239195.1 Sphingobacteriaceae bacterium
ATGGTTCTATTATGACCATTGCCGATGCGCCATGGCCGGGCTTTACTCCCGATTTATTGAGCATTATACTCGTGGTTGCTACCCAAGCAAAAGGAACGGTACTCATTCACCAAAAAATGTTTGAAAGCCGTTTATTCTTTGTAGATAAATTGATTGACATGGGTGCACAAATTATCCTCTGCGATCCGCATCGTGCTACCGTAATTGGCTTAGACCGAAAAGTGAAATTAAAAGGCTTGGAAATGACTTCTCCGGATATTCGTGCTGGGGTTTCTTTATTAATTGCGGCCTTATCTGCCGAAGGCACCTCTATTATTCACAACATTGAACAAATTGAGCGTGGCTATCAAAATATTGATGAACGTTTATTGGCCTTAGGAGCCAATATTAAACGCATTAGCGCCGAAAAACCTTCGCATTAATTTTAGGACCAATACTAAACTGGGTTAAAAAGCATTAATAAGAGTGTATGCTTCTTAAAAGTGCTAAAATCTTATTCCTATTCACTGTAATTTGTGGCGTATTTGGCTACTGGGGTGCTTTTACTCCCGATGGTAGACATATTTTTGATGAAATGAGTGGAATGATCCCTTATTTCTTGGGATTTGGTTTGTCTATTCTGTGCTGTACTACCGCCCTAATTCTGCTTGTACTACATTATTTTCAAACATTAAAAGCTAAGCGCAAGTCTGGTTATTAATCTTCCAAGTAGCCTTGAGCACGCAACCAATCGTCGTTGTACATTTTTCCCAAGTAACGGGTACCGTGGTCATGAAAAATAATCACCACCACATCGCTGGCTTTTAATTCGCCTTTAAGTTGCAATAATCCTGCTACTGCCGAACCTGCAGAATTTCCGGCAAAAATGCCTTCTTTACGGGCAATTTCACGGGTCATGAGAGCGGCATCTTTATCGGTTACTTTCTCAAAACGATCTATCAAGCTAAAATCAACATTGGCTGGTAAAAAGTCTTCGCCAATACCCTCGGTTACATAGGGGTAGATTTCGTTTTTATCAAACTCACCCGTTTCTTTATACTTTTTAAATACCGAGCCGTAGGTATCAATTCCCCAAATTTTTATAGCCGGATTTTTCTCTTTTAAATATTTAGCTGTTCCAGAGATGGTACCACCGGTACCCACTCCTACCACCAAATGGGTAATTTTACCTTCGGTTTGTTCCCAAATTTCGGGACCAGTTTGCTCATAATGCGCTTGAGTGTTGGATAAATTGTCGTATTGGTTCGGTTTCCAAGAATTAGGTACTTCCCGCTCTAAACGACTAGAAACCGAGTAATATGAACGTGGATCTTCGGGCTCAACATTGGTTGGACACACAATTACCTCGGCCCCAAATGCACGCAAGGCATCTACTTTTTCTTTCGATTGCTTATCGGTAGTGGTAAAAATACATTTGTAGCCCTTTACTATCGCTGCAATGGCCAAACCCATGCCGGTATTGCCCGAAGTACCTTCAATAATAGTCCCTCCTGGTTTTAGCGCCCCACTACGTTCGGCATCCTCAATCATTTTTAAGGCCATACGGTCTTTAATTGAATTACCCGGATTGGTAGTTTCTATTTTAGCCAATACCGTTGCCGGCACGCCTTTTACAATGCTGTTTAATTGTACTAAAGGCGTGTTTCCAATGGTTTCGAGGATGTTTTTATACCACATAAAGCGTTATTAGAATTTCAGATGTTTTACGGTTAAGCCATTATTAATCAATTGCTTCAAGGAATTGATACCTACATTTAAATGATCTTCAACATAATGTGCCGTTACATTTGAATCACTTTCAGCTGTTTTTACACCTTCGGGTACCATGGGCTGATCGGATACCAACAATAATGCACCAGTAGGAATTTCATTAGCAAAACCAGTGATGAAAATCGTAGCAGTTTCCATATCTACGGCCATGGCTCTAATGGTTTGTAAGTGTTTTTTAAATTCTTTATCGTGTTCCCATACCCTGCGGTTGGTAGTGTAAACAGTACCTGTCCAGTAATCTAAAGCATGATCTCTAATGGTGGTAGAAATGGCTTTCTGTAAAGCAAAAGAAGGTAAGGCTGGCACTTCTGCTGGGAAATAATCGTTTGATGTTCCTTCGCCTCTAATGGCAGCAATGGGTAGAATTAAATCGCCAAGAGCATTCTTTTTCTTTAAACCGCCGCATTTACCTAAAAACAATACTGCTTTGGGGTTGATGGCGCTTAATAAGTCCATCATGGTAGCTGCCATAGCACTACCCATACCAAAGTTAATGAGCGTAATTCCGTTGGCCGATACGCTTTGCATCGGCTTATCTAGTCCCATAATTGGTGCATTGTCGTTCCACTGCGAAAACAAGGTTAAGTATTTTGAGAAATTGGTTAACAAAATATAATCTGTAAACTCGTGTAATTCTCTTCCTGTATATCTCGGAAGCCAATTTTTCACAATCTCTTCTTTACTTTTTAACCCTTTTTTTATAGGGGTTTCGGTCGATTTTTCGTTTTTCATAGCGTATACGTTTTATACAACAAACCCCGAATGTTCGGGGTTTATGTTAGGCAACTTTTAATTTTCTTAAATCACATTTTTCGAATTTATCTAAGGCATACTCCAAACTAATGGTTAAACTTGTGAGTAGCTTGCCAGAGGGGATTTCAAACATGGCATCCATCATAATGGCTTCGCAAATGGAGCGGAGCCCACGAGCTCCTAGTTTAAATTCCATGGCTTTATCTACAATAAACGCCAATACTTCGGGCTCAAATGTGAGTACTACGCCTTCGTATTCGAATAGTTTTTGATATTGTTTTACTAATGAGTTTTTAGGCTCACTTAAAATACTTCGTAGCGTGGCTTTATCTAAGGGGTTTAAGTGCGTAAGCACCGGCACACGACCAATTAATTCTGGTATTAAGCCAAAGGCTTTTAAATCTTGCGGACTAAGGTATTTGTAAAGATTTTCTTTATCTACCTCGTTGTTTTCTTTCTCAACTTTATAACCCACGGTTTGGGTACGTAAGCGGTTGGCAATTTTTTTCTCAATGCCATCAAACGCACCGCCGCAAATAAATAAGATGTTATTGGTATTCACCGGAATCATTTTCTGATCTGGGTGTTTGCGTCCGCCTTGTGGGGGTACGTTTACAATGGTTCCTTCTAATATTTTTAACAAAGCTTGTTGTACGCCTTCGCCCGATACATCTCTCGTAATCGATGGATTGTCGCTTTTACGAGCAATTTTATCTACCTCGTCAATGTATACAATGCCCCGTTCGGCGGCGGCTACATCGTAATCGGCAGCTTGCAACAATCGGGTTAAAATGCTTTCTACATCTTCGCCCACATAACCGGCTTCGGTTAAAACAGTAGCATCGCAAATACAAAAAGGTACGTGTAAGGTTTTGGCGATGGTTTTAGCCAATAGGGTTTTTCCGGTGCCGGTTTCGCCCACCATCATGATGTTCGATTTTTCGATCTCCACCTCATCGGCAGTTACCTTTTGATTTAAGCGTTTATAGTGGTTATAAACCGCAACGGCTAGCACTTTTTTAGCTTCATCTTGGCCAATTACGTATTGGTCGAGGTGTTGCTTAATTTCTATCGGTTTTAATAAATTAATGGCCGATTGTGCAGATTTTTTTGAACGTACAGCCGATTCTTCGGAAACAATTTGGCTGGCTTGGGTAACGCATTTATCGCAGATATGTGCATCGAGCCCGGCAATAAGCATGAGGGTATCTTGCTTACTAGAGCCGCAAAACGAGCAGATAATATCTTTTGAATGCTGTTTACTCATGTTATTTTGTTGCAGGGCTGCCTGCCAATACTTCATCAATCATACCAAAGTCTTTGGCTTCTTGAGCAATCATCCAATAATCGCGATCGGAAGCATCGTGTACTTTCTCGTACGGAGCACCCGAGTGTTTGGCAATAATTTCGTACAATTCTTTTTTCAATTTTAAGATTTCTCGAGCGGTAATTTCAATATCAGAGGCCTGACCTTGAACACCTCCCAATGGTTGGTGTATCATTACTCGGGAATGTTGCAAGGCCGCACGCTTGCCATCGGCACCAGCACATAACAATACCGCTGCCATAGAAGCCGCCATACCGGTACAAATGGTAGCCACATCGGGGCTAATGTATTGCATGGTATCGTAAATGCCTAAACCGGCATATACCGAACCGCCTGGCGAATTGATATAAATTTGAATATCACGTTTGGCATCTGTTGATTGTAAAAACAATAACTGAGCTTGAATGATGTTGGCAATATTATCGTAAATGGCGTCGCCTAAAAAAATGATGCGGTCCATCATTAATCGAGAAAATACATCCATTTGGGCCACATTTAATTGGCGCTCTTCAATAATATAGGGCGTCATTGACATGGGGATAGCACTTTGCTCTACTCGAGCCACAAAGCTATCAACGTGTTGACTGCCAATGCGATGGTGTTTTACCGCATATTTGCGAAATTCATTTTTATCTATATTCATAGGTGTAGAGTTAGGCAAGTTCTAAGAACTTGTTGTAAGCAATTTCCTTGGTATCTAAGGTAACTACAGATTTTAAATAATCAAACACTTTTACTGCCTTTACCTCATCAAAAATTCGGTTGGCGTTTTCTTTGTTCTGCAAAAACTGTACCGTGTATTCGGCTAACTGCTCTTCTGACAGTGCTTGTGGGCTATACATACGGAACTGGCCATCTAAACGGGCTTTTGCTGTTTTAAAAACATCTTCGTATTTAATTTCAATGGCATTATCCTTAATAATTTTGTTTTCAATTAAGGTCCATTTTAAATTTTGAGCGAAATTGGCATAATCGGCGTCAATTTCTGCTGCCGATAGGTTTTCGTTGGTAGCAATTAACCAACGCTTTAAGAATGCATCAGGTAAATTGAATTTAACTTTATCGGTTCCGAATTTGTATAAATCGTTTTGTAAGCGTTGCTCTGCATTTTGCTGCATCATGCTTTCTAACTCTTCGGTAATTTTGGCCTCAAATTCTTTTTCGGTTTTAACGGCATCTTTACCAAATAGTTTATCAAAAAATTCTTGGTTTAAATCGGCTTCTTCTAAACGATTGATGTTTTTAACGGTGAATTGAAAATCAGATTTTAAACCGTTTACCGCTTCTTCTTCTACGTTTAATAGTTTGGCTATTTGTGCTGCATCGCTAGCAAAGGCTTTGTTTAAATCTATGGTTATAACGGCACCTTTTTTAAGGCCAATAAGCGATTTTTTTATTTTAGAATCGCTTACTAAATCTAAACGAATAGATGCTTTATCGTTACCAAAACCGCCTTCGTACGGCGATCCGTCTTTGGCTAATTGTAGCAATTCTCCAAACAATACGTCCTCATCGGCAGCAGCCTCAGGGTTGCTCATTTTGCCGTAGCTTTTGCGCAGGTTTTTGGAGCGTGAAGCCAGGGTTTCTTTATCCACTTTAATTTTGTAGTGGGGCAATTTATCTTTTGCCGAAAAGCTTAATGCAAATTCAGGGGCTAAACCCAATTCGTATTCGAACTCAAACTCGTCGTTAAAATCCC
Organism: Sphingobacteriaceae bacterium; assembly: GCA_044239195.1. Lineage (GTDB taxonomy): Bacteria > Bacteroidota > Bacteroidia > Sphingobacteriales > Sphingobacteriaceae > JAIPAN01. The sequence continues at coordinate 5,550 of JBIIBV010000007.1, forward strand.
AGTTTGGCTCTTTGGTATCGTCCATTTTAGGCAATGGTTGACCCAATACTTCCACTTTATTATCGGTAAGATAAGTATTTACCGAATCGCTCAACAAGGTGTTAATCTCGTCAACCAAAATACTTTTACCATACATTTTTTTAATGTGGGCGGCAGGTACCATACCCGGACGGAATCCAGGAATTTTAGCTTTTTTGGCTTGTTCTTTAATGGCTTTCTCTACCCGTTCTAGGTAATCTGCAGGCGAAATTTTGACTTTGATTACTGCGTTTAGTTGATCGATTTTTTCCTGAGTGATATTCATTTTTAAACCTTTTGTTTAAGTTGATACAAAAATCCCCCCGATTTAGTGGGGGGATTTGGTGCGGATGAAGGGACTCGAACCCCCACGCCGTGAAGCGCCAGATCCTAAGTCTGGTGCGGCTACCAATTACGCCACATCCGCATTTTTAGGATTATTTGGACTGCAAAATTACGCTTTTTTCAGTGATTACAAAATGAAAAAAGGGAATATTTTACTGTGGATGATAAATACGTTCGGCGGTGCGCAACACCTCGGTTTTATTCAAGGTCATTTTTTTGGTTTGCTGTTTCACAAATAGCGGCATTTGATCGGTATAATGCGGGCTTTTCGGATCGGCCGAAGCGCCATAACAATTTATACTCTCAATCTCTGGGCCATCTTTGGTAAAATGAACCAATTCAATGTAAGCATCGCCTTGATTAACTTTTATTTGCCCATTTTTATAGGGTTCGGCATGAGCTGCTGCTAAAACATCGGGCATGCCGACCGCTGCCATGCTTACAGTACCACGAATTAAACGCTGGTAATTGGAAAAAGGCACATTAATTGAACTGTAGTATTTATTAAAGTAGGCTTTGGTTTCTATTAAGGCCTGTTTACACTCGGCGGCTGTATATACGCCAAAAGAGCGGCCTTGGCTTTTTAGCTTGGCTTCAATGGTATAATAGGTTTGGGTAAATAAACTGGCACCAATACTGCTGGTATCGGCCTTCCGATCCCACATTTTTAAAATGCGTAACACATCGGCTATCTCCGGATTTTTGGCTTCATCTAACAAAAACAAGCTGTCTACGTTGGTATAAAAGGCTAGTTTTTGCGGCAATTGATGATCGAATTTGATGCGCTTAAATTCCTCAAATGTAAATTTATCTTTGGCCGCTACCTGCTCCATAAAGCGTACGCTACGATTATTTTCCCAGGTTTCGTAGCCCATAGTTTTGTCGTAATTTTTTACCGAAATGTTCTCTGCAGGGGCGGTAGAATTGAATGGACTGTGATTGGCATTGAACACATAACCCGCCGCTGGTTTTAACACTTGGGGCAAGTCACTTAATTTGTGATATTCGGTCCACAGTGTTTTAGAAGTATTTCCTGGCAAGGTTCCTTTCCAAGCATAGCTAGAATCGCGAAGAGGTAATTTGCCATTGCTGATATAAAAAATGGTGTCTCGTTTATCGGCATAAACAATATTATAGCCCGGTATGGCAACCATTTGTAGCGCTTTATTAAACTCGGTAAAATTGGTAGCCTTGTTCATGTTGTACCACTGTTCTAGGCCTCTAATTTCGTCTAAAGCAGCGGTACGAATACTAAAGGTGCCTTTTTTAGAAATAACCGTAGGACCATATTTACTCCAATACGCATCTTTTTGCACCGTAATGGGTACTAGTCCGCCTAGTTTAATTTTTAAGGGGATTTTCTTTTCTTCTAAGTTTACCCATTGCCCATCAAACTTGTATTGTTTAGGGTTTTGAGGATTCATTTCCAATTGATAGGTATCTGATTTATCGGGGTAATTTACAGTATGTGCCCAACCTAAATTTTCGTTTACACCGTGTAAAATACTAGGGGCGCCCGGAAATAGCGCTCCTAAAATATTCCAGCCTTCTTCACTACACAACTGTGCTTCGTAAAAAGCTACGGGCCCTTCTAAGGGCTGGTGCGCATTTATGGCCAAGTACACACTTCCATCTATGGTTTTGGCCGAATTAAAGGCAAAGGCATTCGATCCGCCGGGTTTTAGAAAATCGAGGGTGGCCACTTTACCATCAAAAATTGCTTTTAAAGCTTGGTCGGCACCAGAGCTTATGGCTAACTGCAAAACCGAAAAGGCCAACATATCTTTTGGCGTAACTGGAAACAATTCGGGAACCAAAACGTCTTTTTTATGAGCTTTAGCGTAGTCATTAAAACCTTGAGCATAGCCCAATAATACCGCTTTATATTGTGGGCTGATGTCTTTTTCGTATCTAACCTCTACCAATTCTTTAGCTCTAAAAAGTTGCACCACATAATCAATTTGTGCGCCTTGTTTTCCTTTCAACAAACCCAACATGGCTTTTCCGGCCAAATAGGAAGTTTGTATGGTGGCAAAATCATCTTCGGAATGAGCCCAAGCCAAACCATAAGCCACTTCGGCATCGGTTTTGCCAAAAATATGCGGCACGCCCCATTTATCGCGGGCAATTTGAATGTTTTTGGGATTAATTTCTTGGGCTATACTTACGCCTACACTGCTTGCCAAGAAAAGAAATAACACTAATTTTTTCATGAATAATTGATGTTTAAACATTTTACCAAAATACAGATAATGGCTGGGTTAAACGAATAAAAAAACTCCTGAGCCAAAACCCAGGAGTTACTAAACAAACCGTATAAACCTAACTTAAATATATTCTACAAATTCCGTTTTCGGACGGCGTACTTTTTTAGCATGCACTAAATAATCGGTTGCTTCATCGCGGTTACCCAACACCAATACTACCGAACTTTTTAGGCCTTTTGCTCCTAAACCCAATGCTTCGTCTAAAGCAGCAGGATTAAAGCCTTCCATTGGCGTACTGTCTACACCTTCAATGGCAGCAGCCACTAGCCCAAAGCCTAAAGCAATGTAGGTTTGGCTAGCGAACCAAGCGTTTAATTCAGCTGGAGATTTGCTTTGCACAGCCCCTGCAACCATGGCTCTAAAATCGGCCAAGGTTTCTAGCGCAACACCACGCTCTTGAGCAATTTGGTTCATGTAGGCATCCACTTCGGCTTCGCCGGCACTTGCCCAAACAGCAAATACCAATACCGCTGCGCCTTCTTTAACTTGCGGTTGGTTGTAAATTGCCGGAGCAATTTTAGCACGAGTTTCGGCGTCTTTAATAACCAAAAGGTTAAAGGGTTGTAAACCCAAAGAAGTTGGCGCTAAATGAATGGCGTCTACAATTCTGGCTAATTTATCTTCGGCGATGGGCGTATTGTTCATACGCTTGGTGGCATAACGCCAGTTTAATTGTTCTATGAAGTTGCTCATGATGTTTCTAAAGTGAATTGCAAAAATATTAATAGATGTTTAAACAGCTATAATACCATTGTCATAATTTAAAAGAAGGTTAGTTTAAGAACGTTTAAAAAAGATAGTTGGCGTAGTGCCTTTTATTTTTTTAAATGCTGAATAAAAAGCATTTCTTGAATTAAAGCCCGCACTTGCAGCCATTCCATCAATCGTATACTTTTTCCATTCGGGATTTTGAGTAAAATGATATTCAATATAATCAATACGGTAACGGTTTATATATTCGGGGAAATGGATGCCGTATTTGAATTTAATAGCCTTAGATATTTTATACTCTGGGGAATATATTTGCTTAGCTAACAAAGCAATATTAAAATTTTCATCTAAAAAAGGTTGATGCACTTGCATTTGGGTTTCCATTTTTATTATTAACTCTTCATATCCCTGGGCCCTCTTAGAAATCAATGTAATTGTATCATCTAGAGCAAGCCCATCATGAACAGGCACTACGTGATTTAGCTTAATACCGCTTAAAAGCTCTGTTTTAACAAGCATGTAATACCAAATGCCCAAATAATACATATAGAATAAAAAATCTGGAATGCCAATCCCGAAAAGTACAGGTCCAGACATCATGATTCGATGCCATTGGGCTGAGAGAATCATTACCGTGCCGGTGATATTAACAAACGTAACCCAATTAATTATCAACCGATTACTTTCTTTAAACAACTTATTTTGAGTGGTATTAAATAAATACAAAAGGCGCCACTGCAAGATGTTATAGATTAGCATTTGGCTGAATTTTAAAATACTATGCCAATACGAACTAAGCAGACCTTCGGAAATTCCAAAGCGATCGCCATTTGAAAACATCCCACCTAATACCTGAATTTTATATTCTCGAGCAGTTAAATAGAAGGGTAACAGCTCGACGAAATGGAGCATAAATGGCAAAAAATGGAGGATATCTGTTTTGTAAAAGCGATTATTGGAGCTGAGTAAATTGCGTACAAACAAATAACAAAGTGGCCCCCAAAGATAATGCAGCGGCGCTGCAGTTCTAAAAAAAGAAGGGAATTGCATAATTAAGCCACTCACCAACATAAAAGATACAAAGAAACCCCATGCAGTAATTAGATTGTAGATGCCGAAATAGGTATAGGCTAAAGAATGTCTATTTCTTAATATAAGCGCCAAGCCTATTAACAGACCTACCAAAAATAAACCAAAATAAAAAGCAGGTAGCAGATGGGTCATTGAATCTCTGTATAATGGTCAGTTAATGCTCAGTTTGCACCAAGCATATCAAATATAATAGTTAGAAAGTTGAATGTAACCCATTTGGTCATACTTATTTCATTAAATCTTGTACCAAATTATGATTTTATGGCATAAAAAAAGAGCCAACCTTTGGAGTTAGCTCTTTTATCCATGTACCCAGCGCCGGAGTCGAACCGGCACGGTTTCCCATCGGTGTTTGAGACCGACGCGTCTACCAATTCCGCCAGCTGGGCATTGCTTTTCAGCGGGACGCAAATCTATTTAAACTATCGCGAATTCGCAACACATATTTTTGTCGGAAATAAGCGTCTTTAATTTTTTCTAAGTTGGCAGCTTGGTTTTCTTCAGGCAGGCTTTCAAAATTAAGGGCATATTGCTCAAATTCGTTTGTTATTGCAGCTTCCAATTGAGCAACTTCGGTTTCTAATGCGGCTAGCTTTTGTGTATCGGCATCAAACTCCAACTCCATTAAGGCTTCGTTAATTTCCATCATTTCTAGCAAAAAATCTGGAGGTAGCTGCACCTGTTCCCCTTCTTGCAGTAGGCCTTTTAAACTTAATACATAAGGCAAAAAGAGTTCGGGCTTGGAGAGTGTTTGGTACGCTTTATTGGTAAGTGTAGCATTTTCTAGCATCTCTTCCTGCATTTCTGCAGGCTGGTTGATGTAAAAATCGGGGTGGTATTTTTTACTAAGCTCATAAAATTTCCTTTTTACCACCGCTTGATCGGGGATAAAAGAAATCGGCAAGCTAAACCACTCGAAATAATTCATTGTTAGCCGTACTATTTAAGGATATGCTTAAAAATATCGTTACCAAATACCAATACCATAAGAGCCATTAAAATTACAAAACCTACCAATTGGGCACGCTCCATAAATTTATCACTCAGGGGTTTGCCCTTAATCATTTCTACCACTAAAAATACAGCATGGCCACCATCTAGAGCCGGGATTGGCAATAAATTCATTAAGGCTAAAGCCATAGATAATAAGCCTACTAAACTCCAAAATTTTGCCCAATTTACCGTATTGCCAAACATGGTGGCAATACCAATAGGACCCGTAAATGCTTTATTGGCTTGAATTTGACCAGTTAGTACTTTTCCTATTCCTTTAGCATTATCGGCAAAAGAGCCCCAAGCTTTGCTAGCTCCAATAGGCAGGGCTTGCACAAAACCATATTTTTTTGTTTCTGTGGGCAATCCTTTACGAGAAAGGCCAAGACCCAAGGTAGCATCGGCAGCTACAAGCGGACTTACCTGAATCGTATCTTCTCCACGAACTAAACCGATTGTAACGTTTTTGTTTTTTAGTACTTTTAGCTTTTGCTGATACTCGTCTATGTAGTTTACTGCTTGGCCATTTACCTGTAAAATGAGGTCACCAGCTTTCATACCGGCTTTCTCGGCAGGGCTACCCACTGCTACTTCTTTTATGGGCTGAAGTGCAATTCGTGGTTGAATAAATTCGGCGATGCCCTCGTCAGCCACTTGGTTTAAAATATTTCCAGGTACTTGAATTTGCTGTTCTACGCCGTTTCTAAGGATGGTTAATTGACTATTACCCAACAATACTTTGGAACTACTCACTTCTTCGAAACGAACAATGGGTTTTCCGTTTACGGCCACAATTCTGTCGCCAGCTTGTAAACCAATGGTTCGTCCTACGCTTCCTGGAGCTATTCCAAAGGGTAATTTATCATTAGGGATATAGGTTTCGCCGTACTTCAGCGTAAGCATCCAAAAAATAAAGATACCCAACACAATGTTCACCGTTACACCACCCAACATTACAATTAAGCGTTGCCAAGCTGGTTTTGATCGAAACTCCCATTCTTGTGGTGGACCGGCTAATTGATCGGTATCCATCGATTCGTCAATCATGCCGGCAATTTTTACATAGCCGCCTAAGGGCAACCATCCAATGCCGTATTCGCAACCTTTGTAGTTGAAATGAAGGAGTTTTACACCCCAAGCATCAAAGAATAGGTAGAATTTTTCTACTTTAATTCCAAAGGCTCTGGCAGTTAAAAAATGGCCTAATTCATGTAAAATAACTAAAATTGAAAGTCCGAGTAGCAGTTGACCTGCCATAATTAATCCGTCCATATAATCTGAAGTGTTTCTATTTAGATGTGTAAATGTTTAATTAGTTACCAAACGCTCCGCCAATTGCCTGCTTTCGGTATCGGTTTGTAAATAATCGCTTAAAGTAGGCGATGAAATATAAGCTATTTTGTCCATGCAGGTAGCAAGTACATCGCTCATTTCTAAAAAACCTATGCGTTTGGATAAAAATGCCGACACCACCACTTCGTTTGCTGCATTTAATATACAAGGCACGTTTCCTCCACGGGCAATGGCATCATAAGCCAAGCCTAAATTTCTAAATGTACTAGTATCTGCTTGCTCAAAATTTAGCGTTGGGTAATCAGCAAAATTAAAGCGTTTAAAGGTATTGGCAATGCGCTCCGGATAGCCCAAAGCATATTGAATAGGCAATTTCATATCGGGTAAACCCAATTGTGCTTTTATAGAACCATCCGTAAATTGGACCAAGGAGTGTACAATAGATTGAGGATGCACCACTACTTCAATTTGTTCTGGTGTTACATCAAATAACCATTTGGCTTCAATTACTTCGAGGCCTTTATTCATCAACGAAGCCGAATCGATGGTAATTTTGGCGCCCATTACCCAATTGGGGTGTTTTAAGGCTTGCTCGGGTGTTACCGAGGCTAAAAAAGAAGCATCTTTTCCTCTAAAAGGTCCACCCGAAGCCGTTAAAATAAGTTTTTCAATGGGTTGTTGCTCTCCTACCAAGCATTGAAAAATGGCTGAATGTTCCGAATCAACGGGTAAAATTTGTACGCCATGCTGTTTGGCTAAACGGGTTACCAAATCGCCGGCTACCACCAAGGTTTCTTTGTTGGCTAAGGCAATGTCTTTACCAGCAGTAATGGCGGCAAGGGTTGGTTCTAAGCCAGCAAAGCCAACTAAAGCGGTAAGAACCAAATCTATCTCAGGCATAGTTACCGCTTCCACAAGTGCTGCCGCCCCTGCAGAAACTAGAATCGAGGTGCCTGATAAACGTGCTTTCAGCTCCGAAAGTTTGCGTTCATCGCCAATAATTACTTGCTTGGGATTGAATTCTAAGGCTTGAGCAGCTAATAAATCCACGTTTTGCTGCGCACTGAGTAAAGCCACCGAAAAACGCTGAGCGTTTTGGCGCACCACTTCTAAGGCTTGCGTGCCTATGCTCCCAGTGGAGCCTACAATGGCTATGGTTTTGCTACTCAATTTTTAAGTTTTTTAAGGGACTTGTTTAATACATCGGCTAATGCTCTATCGTTGGCTAAACGTGGCACCTTATTTTGGCCGCCTAGTTTTCCTTGCGTTCGCATGTATTCAATGAATCCATCTTTTTGCACCAAGCGAATGTGTAAAGGTTGCAAAATTTTACCGGCTATCAAATCGTGATAATAGCTGTTTTTTTGTTGCATGGCTTCATCTAAAGCTGCGGCAAAAGAGGCCAACTCTTTTGGGGGCTGAACAAATTCTATAAACCACTCATGGTAAGGCAAACCACCTTCCGGTGGATTTACTTGCGGAGCCACCGTAAATTCTGTGATTTGGACGGCTTGTTTTGCTGCTACGGCTAACAAAGCAGATTCCACCTCTTCGGCAATTACGTGTTCGCCAAAGGCAGATATAAAATGTTTGATACGCCCCGTGACCATAATTTTGTAAGGCTGTTTGGATACAAATTTTATGGTATCGCCAATGCTATAGCCCCATAAACCGGCCGAAGTATTTAGGATTAAGGCATAATTGGTATCGAGGGCTACATCGGCTAGGCTTAGTCGGGTTGGATTTTCATTGAAATATTCAGCAACGGGAATAAATTCAAAAAAGATGCCTGCATCTGCCAGTAATAATAGGCCTTTATCTGCTTGCGAATCTTGGTAGGCAATAAATCCCTCCGAGGCAGGATACGTTTCTATGCTAGCCACTTTTTTACCAATGGCTTCTTCTAGTTTAGCCCGGTAGGGTTCAAAATTTACGCCTCCGTAAACAAATAAGCTAAAATTTTTGAAAATGTCTTTTACTTTTTTTCCTTTAGCAACCTGGCTTAGCTTATCGAAATACATTTGTACCCAAGGCGGTATGCCCGAAATTAGGCGCAAATCTTGGTGAAGAGTTTCGGCCACAATGGCGTCTACTTTAGTTTCCCAATCGTCTATACAATTGGTTTCATAGGATGGTAAGCGGTTTTTTTGAAGATAAGCCGGTACATGATGCGCCACAATGCCCGAAAGGCGGCCGGTATCTATTCCCGATTTTTTTTCCAAAACCGGACTTCCTTGTAAGAAAATCATTTTTCCGTTGACGAACGAGGTATCACCAGTTTCGTGAATATAACCCAATAGTGCATTTCGAGCGGCTTTAATGTGCTCGGGCATAGATTCTTTAGAAATAGGGATATATTTTACACCAGAAGTAGTACCCGATGTTTTGGCAAAGTACAGAGGCTTTCCAGGCCATAATACATTGGCTTCGCCGGCTACTACCCTCTCAATATAGGGGCGCAATTGCTCGTAATCTCTAATGGGAACGCTATTCTTAAAATCTTGATAGGTTTTGATGGTTTCAAAACCATGATCTTGCCCAAAGGCCGTAGATTTTGCCTTATTAAGCAAGGCAAAAAACACCTTATCTTGCGCTGCAATGGGATTATTTTTCCAGCGACTTACCTGCCGGTTCACCCAGGCCGCAAAGGGCTTACTTAGTGCCGACTTTAATCCCATACTTAGTTTTTATCTGAACCTTCAATCAGAATTTCTTCTTCGTCGGTATAGTTATTTACCATCTGGCGGTAAGCCACCATCAGAATTAAACTAGAAAATGGGATTGTAAACAAAAGGCCAACAAACAGTGCCAACGCACCTAAAATATTGATGCCTAAAATGACTAAAAATAGAGAGAATAAAGCCCAAAAGTTGCCTCTTGTAATGGTCCAACTTTGGCTAATAGCCTCAGTAGAACCCGACTCTTGATCGACAATGAAACACAATACAAAGAACAAACGAATGGTCATGTAAAAAATAGGAATGATAATGAGCACCAAAATGGGCAACATTTTCCAGCTTAGCGGATTGGATGTATCTATGTCGGGGGTATTCATAAAATATAAACCCGCTAATACCGAAATAATTACCACGGCTATAGCTCCCATAATCAATTTAACCAGTAAAAAATTGATGGCTTTTAAGAAATTGGGCACAAAATCGGGGAATTCAATTTCTCCTTCATCGTCTAATAATTTAAAAAATACTTGGTACATGGCCACTGCAATAAAGGTATCAACTAGCTGAATACTAACATTTTCAATTATGGTACCGGTAGCACTAGTTTGACTTAAGAAAAAGGCCATAATGGTTGTAAATACAAACATCACTACAAATTGCACGGCTGTAAAGCCCATCACAATCCAGGCATTTTTTTTAGCTATAGCCCAAGCGGTGCTTAACGTTTCGCTGATAGAGAAAGAAGTATTCATCGATTTATTGTTGTTTTAATACGATTCGTTTCCAAAAATCTTGCATAAACCCAAGGCCGTAAGCGCTGAGTTGTACAAACACTGCAATAATACTCAAAAATGCGACTTTTGCCGACTTATTTTTAGCCCAGGAGTGGAAAAATATTAACAATACGTACAAGTCTAATACTACATTGCACCATGTTGCCAAAGGGCTTTGAATTATATTGAGTACAGCACTTGCCACTAAAAAAAGCACAAAAGCACTCGGGAAAAAGTGGACCAATTTGAGCTCGGCCGGAAAGTGTTTGTAAATATTGATACGGGCACGTCCAAAAAAATGCAATTGTTTATAGAATTGAGCAAAATTGGTGCGGCGTTTATGAAAAACAATGGCTTCTGGTATTAAGCCTATTTTAAAGCCAAGCGATTGTATACGGATACTGAATTCAATGTCTTCTCCTAAACGGGTGAGTATGAAACCACCTGTTTTTTCCCAAACGGCCCGAGATATACCCATGTTAAAACTGCGTGGATGAAACTGGCCCACGTGCTTTTTATTTCCTCTAATGCCGCCGGTGGTAAATACAGAAGTCATGGCGTAACTGATGGCTTTTTGGGTAGGTGTAAAAGACGAATGTGCAGCATCGGGGCCACCGTAAGCATCTAACCAATTCTGCTCCAAATGTGCTTTTACGGTAGCTAAATAATCTGTTGGAATGAGGCAATCGGAATCGAATATCACAAAATAATCGCCTTTAGCTTCTTTAAAAGCAAAATTTCGGGTAAAGCCTTGGCCCTCGTTCTCTTTTACAAAATAGCGAATGTTGAGGGTGTATTGGTAGCTTTCTACCAAACTCCGAGCATCGAGGGTAGAGCCATCTTCTACCACCAGTACCTCAAAATTTGTATATTCTTGTTGGGTAAGGGTGTGCAACAGTTCGTCAATTTCTTGCGGACGGTTGTATAGCGGAATGATGATGGAGAAAAACATGGCGGTGTGTTTAAACCTTATCGCCTATGTGATAATGGTTGCGTTCTGGGGCATTACGAGAAACCAACTCGGCAATAAAGCCGGTTAAAAACAGCTGAAATCCGACAATAATGGCCACCAAGGCTATATAAAATAAAGGCTGATCGGTTACATTGCGGTAGGCTAGGCCTTTAGAAATGTCTGTTAATTTATCTACAATAAGCCAAATGGTAATAGCTAAACCACCTAAGAAACTGAGCATACCCATGGTACCAAAAAAGTGCATGGGGCGTTTGGCAAATTTGCCTACAAAAAATATAGATAGTAAATCTAAAAAACCGTTTATGAAGCGGCTAAAGCCGAATTTTGTAGTGCCATATTTACGAGCACGGTGTTCTACCACTTGCTCGGCAATTTGCGTAAAACCTGCCCATTTAGCTAAAACCGGAATGTAGCGGTGCATTTCGCCATATACTTCAATGCTTTTAACTACCTCGTTTTTGTAGGCTTTTAAACCACAGTTAAAATCGTGGAGGTTGTGTATGCCCGACATTTTACGGGTAACGGCATTGAATAATTTAGTTGGAATAGTTTTGGTAAGCGGATCGTAGCGTTTCTTTTTCCAGCCCGATATTAAGTCGAGATTTTCTTCTTTTATGCGCTGAAAAAGTACAGGAATTTCGTCGGGGCTATCTTGCAAATCGGCATCCATGGTAATCACCACATCCCCTTGTGCAGCTTCGAAACCCACGTTTAAAGCTGCCGATTTACCGTAATTTCTACGGAAACGGATACCCAAAATTTGAGGATAATCGTTTTTTAAAGATTGAATAACAGCCCAAGAATTGTCTTTACTGCCGTCGTCTACCAAAATAATTTCATAGGAATACCCTTGCGCATCAAGCACTCGTTTAATCCAAGCGCATAATTCGGGCAGCGATTCTGCTTCGTTGTATAAGGGTATTACTAGCGATATATCCATAGGTGTGAAAAACAAACGTGCAAATTTCATCAAAATATTGATAAAATTTGCACGCTTTAAACGGCTTTTTATTTATTCTTCGGTTGACGTAAAAATAGGTTGTTCTTTTTTGAAAATGGCGGCAAAAATAAGCGACATCACAAATTGAATCAATACGGCAATTCCTAAATTTTTAAGTACATCGGTAAAACTTGGATCGAATTGTGCTTTCATTTTTTCCAATACCTCAGGAATGGTTTTATCAATCGTGGCCTGATCCATTCCTAATTTCTCGTAGGTGGTGCTTAAATTTTGAGTTACAATTTCTGAAATCTTTTCGTAAGCACCTGGCTCAATAAATTTATAAAACACAAAATTGACTACAATACTTACCAAACCGGCAATAAAGGACATTAAAAAGATGCCTTTTAAGGCTTCGCGGAAGGACCAAAATCCACCTACTTTTTTTCTTAAATCAATTGTAAAGAAAATATACAAAGCCAAAGAAAGTAACATCATGATGATGCCAAAAGAAGTGGCACCCATTAAATCTGGCGATACGTAGTACACCAAAATGCCCAAAATTGTCGAGATGCCACCGATATACAATCCGTTGTTGATGGCTAATTGGTTAGAATTTGATTCCATAGTTATTAAATTGGTTTATTAAAGTTAAGTAAAAGTTGATAAACGGCAAGGTCGCTAGCAGGGTTTTGGCTGGCAGCCAACACTTCTTCTTGTTCCGCTACCGATGGGTAAGGATTTCGGAAGAAACACATGATGGCATAAAACAAATCCTTTATCTCGGCATCCTCAGCTATATCTTTAGCCACCTTAGTTATTTCGGCAGCCGAGCTTTCCAATAAAATTTGGTTGGCAATTACCGGTTCGTAAATGCGGTATTCGTCCTGAAACTCGTCTTCGTCTACCAATAAAAATTCTTTTAAGAAATCGCTCAATTCTGGCTCAATATCTTCGTCTTGGCACTCTTTTAAATACAACAAAACGTTAAGCAACTCCGAGCCTCTATCTAACGTTTCTTCTTCAATGGCTTCCCATTCCGGTGAATCCAAATAGTCTTCCTCTAATTTCTTTACATCATCGGTAAAGAAATGGATGAACAATAAATCGATGATGTATTCTCTCAGTTCCTCTAATTTAGGGTGCGCATCGATTACTTTATCTACGGCTGCAACCTTAGCTATAAAATCTTGATTCGATTTGAATGCCGAAGAAAGTTCAGATAAAATATCCGTGGTATCTACACCCGATGTTTGTGTAAAAGAAGATAAAAATGCGCCTAAGGCGGCTTGTATAGCTTTTTGCATGTTTAGTTTTTTGACGTGTAATAGTGATTGTTGGCACAAGCCCAACATACTTTTCCTGTAAATTCGTGCCCAATAAACGGACTATTTGCCGATTTAGAGGCATTTGTTTGTTCATCAAACACCCATTTTGCTTTCGGATCGAATAAAACCAACTCGGCAGCTTCACCTTCGGCAATTTTTGGGAGGGCTAGGCCTAAAATTTTTCGTGGCTCTAGGGCTAATTTTTTAATAATATCTCGGGTGGTTAAGCCCGCTTTAAGTGCTAGAGGCAATAAGGTTTGTAAACCTATCATTCCATAAGCGGCCAAACCAAATTCGAGCGCTTTAAATTCAATTTCGTGAGGGGTATGTTGCGAAACCACTGCATCAATGGTATCGTCGGCTAAGCCTGCTAAGAGTGCATTTCTATCCTCTTCGGTACGCAAAGGTGGTTTTACTTTATAATGTGAATCGAAACCAAGTATGGCTTCTTCGTTGAGCACCAAATGATGGGCAGCCACATCGCAGGTTACGGCAATGCCTTTTGCTTTTGCTTCGCGAATGAGTTGCACACTTTTAGCGGATGAAATGGTGCTAAAATGAATCGGGCTTTGATTATATGCCGCCAGCTCAATATCTCGTGAAATCATCAATTCTTCGGCCAAAGCCGGATTTCCTTTTAAACCTAAATAGGTACTTACTACACCTTCGTTTACCATCGCATTGGCTGCTACGCTGGCATCTTCGGCATACGAAAAAATGCGGGCGCCAAAGCCTTTGGTGTACAAGAGCGCTCTGCTCATAACTCCAGCATGGGCCACCGGCTTATCGCCATCGGTAAAAGCCAAGGCTCCGGCTTGGTACATATCAAATAGTTCGGCCAGGGCCTCTCCTTTACGCTCGTGGCTAATGGTACCCAATGGATAAATGGCCACGGGTAAATCTGCCGCCGTAGTGCAGATGTAGGATATTTGTGCCTTAGAATGTAAAGGCGGATTGGTATTGGGTTGTAAAGCTAGTGCGGTAATACCTCCTGCAAAGGCGGCCCGAGCTAAGCTGTGCAAATCTTCTTTAGTTTCAAAACCGGGTTCTCCAGCATTCACATTTAAATCGCAAAAACCGGGCGCTAAAATAGCACCGGCAGCTTCTATAATCTCCGCATCAGCAGGCACCGATAAATCTTTACCAATGGCTGCTATTTTTCCATCTACCACCAATACATCGGTATTCGGATAGCTTTTTAATTGACTATCTATAAGTGTTGCCGATTGTATCCATACTTTTTTCATAGGGCAATGGGGTTTCTCGAAACAAGCAAATACGCATATGCTCGAAACGGGGTTAATGGACTGATTACAGGGATGAAAACGAGAGAATGAGTGCAATAATCGACAAACTGGTGTAGATTCAGTAGCGATACGAAAAACTGGATGCCTCTCATTAAACCCAAAAGTACGAAAAAATATCAAAAAAGAATTTATTTAGCAGGTTTTCCCAAATCGGTATATGCAAAAAAAGAATAGTTTTGCATACATGATAGAGGTACAACTAACCGCTAAGCTAGTAGGACACCGAGAACCCATTTACACGGTGGTGAATTCGCAGAAAGCGCACATCTTTTTTACTGCCGGAAATGACAAGGGCGTGGTAGAATGGAGCCTAAAAACGCACGATTTGGTAAAAGTAATGTTCCCGGTAGAGCAATCGGTTTATGCGATGCATTGCCCCACAGCAGCACCGGTACTTGTTTCTGGTGAACGTAGCGGCAAGCTCAGTGTATTCAACTTCATCAGCCAAGAACTTACGCACAAAATTGCCTTTCACCAAGAGCCGATTTTTGATATTACTTCACTAACTAATCGGAAAGAGTTAGCTGTAGCCTCCGAAGATGGAAGTATCAGCATTTGGGATGTAGAAACCTTCACCCAAAAAAAACATATACAATTAGGTAGCCACACCGTACGTTGCCTAAGCACCAGCCCCGATGAACGTTATATAGCTGCCGGCTGTAAAGACCACCACATTTACCTATACACTACCCGCAATTATAGCTTGACCTGTGTATTAGAAGGGCATAGCCTACCCATCACTTCACTAGCGTTTTCGCCTTGCGGGCGCTATTTACTTTCTGGAAGTAGAGATGCGCAATTAAAAGTATGGGACCTAAGCACTTTCAGCCTTAAGGAGAACATTCCGGCGCATTTATTTGCCATTTACGACATTGAATATAGCCCCAATGGAAACTATTTTGCCACAGCTAGCCGCGATAAAAGCATTAAAATTTGGGATGCCGAAACGTTTAAGTTGCTTAAAACCATCAGTCGCGAAAAAGGGTTTGATAGCCATAGCCATTCGGTAAATAAATTGGCATGGAGCACATTTAACAACGAACTCATTTCGGTAGGGGACGACCGATTGATTCTAACTTGGGCTATTTCGGCAGAAAAATAAAATGGAAGAAACACAAAAAAATAATCCGCTACACGGAAAAACCTTAGAATACATTTTGCGCTACTTGCTCATGACCTATACCTGGGAAGAATTAGACGAATTGGTTCGGATCAATTGTTTTCACTCCAACCCGAGTTTAAAATCGAGCCTTAAGTTTTTACGAAAAACCGACTGGGCCCGCAAAAAAGTAGAAAAGCTATTTATTGATACCCTTGAGTTTGGTAAAATCGTTTTATAATGCGCAATTGATGCGTACGCTTGCCTAGTTCTTCGCTGTAAATTCCCTCATTGTCTATTCGGTCTATTTTCACCCTGCCCGAGGCATGAATAATTTCTTCGGCACTTAGTAAAATGCCTACGTGAATAATACGGCCCTCTGCATTGTCAAAAAAAGCTAAATCGCCGGGCTTTGCCTCCGCTAAAAAGTTAACGGTTTCACCTTGGGTAGCCTGCTGCGATGCATCACGAAGAATAGCCATACCGAAATGTTTATATACTTGCTGGGTTAAACCCGAACAATCTATTCCCCAGGGCGTACGGCCGCCCCATAAATAGGGTGCATTTAAAAAGAAACGGGCTACAGCAGCCACTTCTTGTGCAAAATGTGCAGCAGTTGGCTTACGGGCGGCACCATTAAAACTATAGGTATTATCGCCCAAACGTACCTCATTATCTTTAAAAAAAGGCAAGGTACAACCCGGCACCAATTGAATGGTTTCGCCATTGGTTTTTTGCACCGAAGCAGTTAAAGTTAAATCAACGATAGCTTTTTGCTGCAACCATTCTTGAGCATCGGCTTCCGAAATGGGCGTATATTGCTTGGGATCCATCCACCCTTGGTAATTTTCATAGATGGTTTCAATCCATATCCACTTTTCTTGGCGCTCTAAAATTTTAAAGGCATCGCCAAAGAGCAATTGGGTTTTAATTTCTGCTTTATCAGAAGGTTCAGCCCGCAGGGGAATTACCGTTAAATTACATACGCCGTAAGCAACATTCATAGTACGAATGTAAATATTTTTTAAAATCACGGTTGGAATGTGAACAAAAAAACCTCTCGAATATGTTTCGAGAGGTTTTTACATTTTAAAATCGATGTTACTATTACGGTATTTTGGTGAAATACTTATATTTTTTACCAGTTACCCCATTTTTATCGGCCGTAAATGATAGTTTCAAAGTAGTAGCATCTACCTGCACAATGGTATAAAATGAATCATTAGAACCGGCAAGGGTATATTTAATAGTAGATGCATCTACATTAGACCAGGTATATGTTGTTAAACTACCTGAAATAGAAATTATCAAGTTGCCATTTTCTAAAAATTCATAAGTAACGCCCGATGAAGGGCTAATTACCTCAGCCGAACCAAGTGGGAATTCTTCACTCGTCTGTGTTTGGTTCCATTTGCCTAACAGCTGATTTTTAACAATTTGTTCTTGAGTGGGTGCTTCATCTTTTTTACAACTAAAAAGGAAGCTTGATAATAAAACGGATAGTACTAAGAGCTTTTTCATATGAATCATATTTTTTTCAATAATACACCCTCTCTACTTTTTACTATAGATAATTCCGACGAACAAACAGAAAAGGTAGACGAACGGCATAAAAAAAGCCCCGAATAGTTTCGGGGCTTTTTAAAATCGATTATATTTTAACTTAGGCTTCTAGGTGCAACCACTCTTTTTTAGCCAATAATTCTTCTTCTGTTTCGCGAACATTTTCGTCGTCTACACAACAATCAACCGGGCAAACGGCCGCACATTGAGGTTCGTCGTGAAAACCTACACATTCGGTGCATTTATCCGAAACAATGTAATACACCTCATCAGATACCGCTGATTGAGCTTCTTCGGCATTTACTTCGCTTCCTTTAAAATCAATTAATCCACGTAAACCAGTTCCATCGGCAAAGCGCCAAGTAGTTCCAGCATCGTAAATAGCGTTATTTGGACACTCCGGTTCGCAGGCTCCGCAGTTGATACATTCATCGGTAATTTTAATAGCCATGGGTCAAATACTAAATTTTAGCGTAATTTTGCAGACCTAAAATCTACAAGATTTTAAAAACATACAAAGATACTATTTTCTTGATTAAAACGAGTATGAGCCCCCTATTGACTACCGAAAAAAGACTAGCTGCACTTACAAAATGGACTACATCTATACACGAACAAAGCGAAGCGTTCTTGAAAGTAAGCCAACGAGCAAAACAAGAAAATGCCTGGTTTAGCACCGAAAACATAGAAAAAGCCGTTATGGCCATCGGCAGCATGCTCCAAGCAGAAGCAGTAGAAACGTGGGCCAAGCAGTGGGGTAATTACCCCGAGGTAAGTGCTCCAAAAAAAGTGGGGCTTATTTTGGCTGGAAATATTCCCATGGTGGGTTTCCACGATGTGGTATGTGTATTGGCAGCCGGACATACGGCACTCATCAAACTTTCGTCGCAAGATAAGGTGCTCATCCCCTATGTACTCGATCAATTAATTGCCATAGAACCCGCCTTTGCCGAACGCATTAGCTATGTAGAACGCCTAGCCGATTTCGATGCCGTAATAGCAACCGGGAGCAACAACAGTTCGCGGTATTTTGAGTACTATTTTGGCAAAGTGCCGCACATTATCCGCAAAAACAGAACCAGCATTGCCATCATCAATGGCGATGAATCTGTTGAAGAACGGACACAATTGGGTACCGATATTTTTGCGTACTTCGGATTGGGTTGCCGCAATGTATCCAAAATATATGTGCCCAAAGGCTATGATATGGCTCATTTCTTTGAACCGATAGAATCATACAATACCATAATTCAGCATCATAAATACCTAAACAATTACGAGTACAACAAGTCTATTTATTTGGTTAACAGCGATGCGCATTTAGACAATGGATTTCTACTCACCAAACCCGATACCGGCTTGCATTCGCCCTTGGCTGTACTTTTTACAGAAGAATATAGCAGCAAAGCAGCATTAGAAAAACACTTACAAACCATGGAAGAGGAAATTCAATGCGTTGCCAGCATGTCGCCACTAAACCTCAACAACCAAGTGGTGCCCTTTGGCTTTACGCAATTCCCTCGTTTATGGGACTATGCCGATGGTGTGGATGTGATGCAATTCTTATGCGAAGAACTCCCAAATTTTAGTGGAAATTAATACCTTTGAAAGGATGTATTTAATTAAAGTAAAAGGTGTAGCCAAAATACCCGACTATGTGCAGTTGAGAGACGATTCTTTTACGCTATTAGCGTATTTCCGGGTAGATAGACCTGAAAAATCGTTGGAAAAAATAGGCCTAGCCGACCAAGCTGAATACATCATGAAAAAAGTAAACGAAACCCCTTTTGGACAAATCTTAAAACTAGATCTTTAATATGTTTGCAAACGCCGTTATCAGACTTACTAACGTAGATATCTTTCAACAAAACCAATTGGTGCTTTCTCGAGTAAATTTCGAAGTAAACAAAAGCGAATTGGTATACCTCATTGGCCAAACCGGTTCGGGAAAAAGTAGTTTGTTAAAAGTATTGTATGGCGATTTGCATATAAAAACCGGCGAAGGTGTAGTGGCTGGCTACGATTTAAAAAAGTTATCAGCTACTGAAATACCTTTTTTGCGTAGAAAAATTGGCATTGTATTTCAAGATTTTCAATTACTTACTGACCGCAGCGTAGAAAAAAACCTAGAGTTTGTGCTACGTGCCACCGGCTGGACAAACGAAATTGAAATTTCTACCCGCATTCGCGAAGTATTAGATAAAGTGGGCTTGCGCTCAAAAATTAGCAAAATGCCACACGAATTATCGGGTGGAGAGCAGCAACGAGTAGTTATTGCTCGTGCTTTATTAAACAACCCAGAAGTAATTTTAGCCGATGAGCCTACTGGCCATCTCGATCCGGAAACTTCGGAAGAAATTGCCCAATTATTACATCAAATTAGCCAAGCCGGTACGGCTGTGGTATTGGCCACACACGATTACCACATTATACGCACCCACCCGGCACGCATACTTAACTGCGATAACGGACAAGTACAGGAAAAGGCCAGCATTTAAAAGCCGACAATTTGTGTAAAACCACTGAAAATCACTGACAGCTTGTCGGGAAAATGACTTTGGCAACAATTTTGGTATGCAAGAGAAAAAGAAATTGAAACATGTCTAAAACAAAAAAAAGTAGCAAAGCAGAAAAAGCAATTGATCCGCTAGTAGCACTACAAGCACAAGTAAGCGAAGCAAACGATAAATACCTCCGCCTCTATGCCGAATTTGATAATTTTAAACGCCGTACCAGTAAAGAGCGAATAGAATTATTACAAACTGCAGGCAAGGAAGTCATTATTTCGCTGCTACCCGTATTAGACGATTTTGAGCGTGGACTTAAATCGATGGAACAAGCCACCGAAGTTACCCCAATAAAAGAGGGCGTTGCCTTGGTGCATCATAAATTAAAAAATACCCTTAGCCAATTGGGACTTAAAGAAATGGATACGCAGGGCCAGGTTTTTGATGCCGATATTCACGAGGCCATTACCAATATAACAGCCCCAAGCGATGAATTAAAAGGAAAAATAGTAGATCAACTAGAAAAAGGCTATTACTTGAATGATAAAGTAATCCGTTTTGCTAAGGTGGTTGTAGGACAATAAGCGTATGGCTAAAAGAGATTATTACGACGTACTCGGTGTAAGCAAAAGCGCTTCGGCCGATGAAATTAAGAAGGCCTACCGCAAGCTAGCCATTAAATACCATCCGGATAAAAACCCCGACGACAAGGCTGCCGAAGATAAATTTAAAGAAGCTGCAGAGGCCTACGAGGTATTAAGCAACACCGAGAAAAAACAACGTTACGACCAATTTGGCCATGCCGGAGCCGGACAAGGTGGTTTTGGTGGCGGTGCCGGCCACATGAACATGGAAGATATTTTTAGCCAATTTGGCGATATTTTCGGTGGTGGCGGTGGTAGCCCATTCGATAGTTTTTTCGGTGGTGGGCAATCTACACGTGGCGGACGCCGTGTGGCTCGTGGTAGTAATTTACGCATTAAAGTAAAACTCACCCTCGAAGAAATAGCCAAAGGCGTTGAGAAAAAAATAAAAGTAAACAAGCAAGTGGTTTGCCAAAGCTGTAGCGGCTCGGGGGCAAAAGACAAATCGTCGGTTAGCACCTGCCGTACTTGTAACGGTAGCGGCGCTGTACGCCGAGTAACCAATACCATTTTGGGCCAAATGCAAACCACCAGCACCTGCCCTACCTGTAATGGCGAAGGTTCCGAAATTACAGCCAAATGCGGTACTTGCCATGGCGAAGGCTTGAGCCGTGGCGAAGAAACCATTAGCATTCAAATTCCTGCCGGCGTAAGCGAAGGCATGCAACTTTCTATGAGTGGCAAAGGGAATGCGGCTCCTCGTGGGGGTGTACCTGGCGACTTGATTATTTTGATTGAAGAAATTGAGCACGAAACGTTAAAACGTGATGGCTTTAATATTGTATACGATTTATACATCAGTTTTGCCGATGCCGCCTTGGGCGCCAGCGTAGAAGTACCCACCATTGACGGCAAAGCCAAATTAAAAATTGATGCCGGCACCCAAGCCGGAAAAATATTGCGCTTAAAAGGGAAAGGCATCCCGGAGGTAAACTCCTACCACCGTGGCGATGAACTCATTTATGTAAACATTTGGACACCCAAAGCTCTCTCTAAAGAAGAACGAGAGTTGGTAGAAAAACTACAAACATCGCCTAATTTTAAACCCCAACCGGGCAAAGGCGAAAAAAGCTTTTTCGAACGGATGAAAGAATATTTTGGTTAAAAAAAGCCCCCGAATCCGGGGGCTTTTTAGTTTTATTAATCTTTTACACAACGAATAGCTACGCCACTATTCTTATCAAAAACATCATCAGGGAAATTATTGCCACTAATTAATTGATACTCCCAGGCATAGGTCAAATCTTGCGAAGTACTTGTCCAAACAACGAAAGCTTTACCTAAAGAATAAAAATTACCCATTATAGAAAAGTAACCAGATGGAAGTGCTGTGAAACCACTACTATTGCTACCAGTATTGGGGCTTACCCAATGCTGGGTACCTGTTTGTTTTATTTTTCCGCCAGCTACAGCCTCTCCACCTAAATAGTCCACAAGTGTGGCGTATTCTGCTTGGCTAGGTACATGCCAACCCTGAGGAGCAATGTTTCGGGGATCGGTAGCAGCAAACCAGTTGTACAATCGTCCATACACTTCACCATTTGCCAGCACATTATCGTAATTAACATAGGCACCTGTAGCCAAATTAACCCAATTTTGCAGATTTTTTTCGTTAGGTATGGCATCACCATTGCGGTAATGCGTAGTTTTCAAATTTTCCACCATCCAAGTTTGGGTACCAATTTTTACGGTGTGGTACACATTGCCGTCTATATCCGTAACTGTGGGCATGCCTTTGTCTTTTTTACAGGTGGCAAATACCAGGCAGAGTAAAAAAAGAGATAGGGTGAGTTTTAGAATTTTCATGGTTTTAGCTTGAGTTTAATCTTTTATACAACGAACTGAAAAGCCATTTATTTGACTATAACCCGGCAATTCTAAATCATCACCATCATAAACTACATGTAAGGCTGTTGAGCTGTCAGCCGATATAGATGTGCTACTCCATACATACGAAGTTAGATTGATGTTTTGGAAATTTCCAATTGGACTTCTAATGCCCGAAGGCATTAAGGCAAATCCATAATCATCAGTTGCACTTACATTAAATATTGGCCAATGTAAATTACCTAGTTCTTTTAATTTATGGGCTGTGCCTACATCTCCTCCAATAGCATTAAATAGCGTTTCAAATTCTACTTTACTCGGCACATGCCAGCCTTTTGGTGCTAACTTACCTGTATTTACTGCTTGCCAATTGTAAAGCGCACCGTAGGGTGTTTTTTTAGTAGCATCATTATTATAGTAACAATAAGCTGGCCCGAGCGTATTCACCCAAGCGGTATTATCCGTAACGGGTGTTATTGGGCTGCCATCGTTAAATTTGGTAGTTTTCAGGTTTTCCACCATCCAGGTTTGAGTACCAATCTTTACAGTGTGGTACACATTGCCGTCTACATCGGTGACCGTAGGTACGCCTTTGTCTTTTTTACAAGTGGCAAAAACCAAGCAAAGTAAAAAAAGAGATAGGGTGAGTTTTAGAATTTTCATGGTTTAAGAATGATTAACACCCACTAAAACGAAAAGTCAAGAACTATCGTATTATTTTGTAACTTAAATTCCTTCAAAACATCTAACTAAAAATTAGAAGACGCATGTTACGCATCCAGAACATTGTAAAACAATATGCCCAACACCGTGCCCTCGATGATGTGAGCATGGATATTGAAAAAGGCAGCATTTTTGGGCTATTAGGTCCGAATGGTGCAGGTAAAACTTCCTTAATTCGCATTATTAACCAAATTACTGCACCCGATAGCGGCGATGTATTTTTTAACGGCGAAAAACTAAACCCCAAGCACATTGCCCAAATTGGTTACCTGCCCGAAGAACGTGGCTTGTACAAAAAAATGGAAATTGGCGAACAAGCCCTGTACCTGGCCCAACTCAAAGGACTTTCGAGAACCGAAGCTACCAAACGCATAAAATACTGGTTCGAGAAAATGGACATGCAAGGCTGGTGGAATAAAAAAGTAGAAGATTTAAGTAAGGGCATGCAACAAAAAGTGCAGTTTGTGGCAACGGTATTGCACGAACCGGAACTGATTATTTTAGATGAACCCTTTTCGGGTTTCGACCCGGTAAATGCCGAAATCATTACTAAAGAAATTTTAGAACTCAACCAAAAAGGCGCAACCATTATTTTTTCTACCCACCGCATGGAATCGGTAGAACAATTGTGCGACAGCATTGCGCTGATTAATAAATCGCATAAAATTTTAGATGGTAAGGTAAGTGACATTAAAAACAGCTACCGCAGCAATACCTTTCGTATCGAATTTACGGGGCAATTTCCTGCCGAAAAAACCGGTTTATTTAGCATTGTATCAACTGGAAATGCACACGAAATTCGTATTAAAATAGCGGAGGGTAAAACGCCTAATGAGGTATTAAGCTACCTTTTGCCACACATTCAAATTCAGCAACTAAGCGAAGTGATACCCAGCATTAACGAAATTTTTATTCAAAAAGTAAGCAATTAATCATATGAACAAAGTTTTACTCATCATTCAGCGTGAATACCTCACACGTGTAAAAAAGAAATCGTTTTTATTGATGACTTTTTTGGTGCCCGCCCTCATTATTGCGATGTACGCCCTTATTGCCTATTTATCGGTAAACGGTGCAGATAAGGCCACCGAAGTATATGTATATGACGATAGTGGAATTTTTACATCGGAATTTAAAAACACCGAAACCGTAAGTTTTAGCGCAGGAAAAACATCCTTTGCAGAAGCCAAAAAAGAAGCGGCCACCAACGAAGATGGCTTTATTTTGCATATTCCGAAAGATATTGAACAATTGAGCAAGGTAGAATTGTATTCGAAAAAGAAAGTGGGTTTATCCGCCTTGAGTACCATCAATGCGCAATTGGAAGAAATTTTACGGAACAAACAATTAAAAGATGCTGGCATTGATGCCAAAACCCTAGCAACCATTAAACCCGATATCAGCATAGATTCGAAAGAGTTAACCGCCGAAGGCGAAAAAGATAGCAGTGCCGGGGCCGCTTATGCAATTGGCTTTGCCGCCGCCATTCTCATTTATATGTCGCTATTTATTTATGGTGCCCAAGTCATGCGTGGTGTTATCGAAGAAAAAACAAGCCGCATTGTAGAGGTCGTTATTTCATCGGTTAAACCATTCCAATTAATGATGGGTAAAATTATAGGTATTGGTTTGGTGGGGCTTACCCAATTTACTTTGTGGATTGTGCTTTCTACCACCTTGGTAGGCACAGCTGGTAAAATTTTGCTGAAAGATAAAGTAAACACCGTAAAAACAGAATTGGTAGAAGGCAAACAAAACAAAGCTATTGCAGAGGCTAGCAACAACCCCGCATTAACGGTTATTAATGCGGTAAAAACGCTTAATCTACCCTACATTTTTGCTTGTTTCTTGGTATATTTTTTAGGTGGATACCTAATTTATAGCGCCTTATTTGCTGCTGTAGGTTCGGCAGTAGATAACGAAACGGAAACGCAGCAATTTATGCTGCCCATTACCTTGCCCTTGCTCTTTACCTACATCATGTCCTTCAGTTTTATAATCAATAACCCAGATAGTAGCCTCTCCTTTTGGTTGAGTATTATCCCGTTCACTTCTCCCATAGCCATGATGGTTCGTTTACCTTTTGGGGTGCCCGATTGGCAATTGGCCCTTTCCATGGTTTTATTGATTGGCGGTTTTATTCTCACCACCTGGATTGCCGCTAAAATTTACCGTGTAGGTATTTTAATGTACGGCAAAAAAGCAAGCTATAAAGAACTAGCCAAATGGTTGTTTTATAAAGAGTAAATGGATCAAGCGAAGAAGAATTTAATTGCCGCCGAGGCAAAAGCTTTGGCCTTATTTCAAGAAATAGAAAAGCAAGGCCTTATTCGTGCAGGCATTAGCGAAGAAGAATTAAACAAAGAAGTTTTCGAACTGGCTTTTTCTTTATTTGGGATAGAAAAATACTGGCATAAACGCATTATTCGTGCAGGCAAAAACACGCTCCTGCCCTATAACGAAAATCCACCCAACCTCCTGATTCAGGAAAACGACATGTTGTTTTTCGATTTTGGGCCCATATTCGATGAATGGGAAGCCGATTTTGGTAGAACCTATGTATTGGGTGCCGATGCCGAAAAACTAAAACTTCAAGCCGATTTAGCTCCTGTTTGGGAAGAATGTAAAGCCTTTTTTGATAGCAAAACTTCGCTTACGGGTGCGGCATATTACCACGAAATTGTACGCATTGCCGAGCGTTATGGATGGCTATTTGGCAGCGAAATTGGCGGCCATATTATCGGAAAATTTCCGCACGAACGTTTAGAAAAAGAAGTGAAAGACCATTACATTCACCGCGATAATCATACCGATTTATTTGCCCCCGACCAAACGGGTAAACCTAGGAACTGGATATTAGAAATTCACTTAATTAACCCCAAAAGAGAGTTTGGAGGTTTTTTTGAGCAGTTGTTAACTGTGTAACCGTACTAGTTCTTCGTATAAACGGTGCGTAGGTAAGCCAACTACATTGGTATAAGAGCCAACTATTTTTTCAATGCCCACCAAACCTATCCATTCTTGTATGCCATAAGCGCCTGCCTTGTCCATAGGTTGACCGGTAGCAATATAATGCTGAATTTGCTCCGGATTTAAGGGCTTAAAATGCACTTCCGATTTTTCATAAAAAGAATGCAATTGGTGGTCTTTTAACAAACAAACTCCGGTAATTACTTCATGTTTACGGCCAGATAATTGCGAAAGAATTTCAAAAGCATGAGCAGCATCATCGGGTTTGCCTAAAATTTGCCCATCAATTACTACCAAGGTATCTGCCGTAATAACCACTTCGCCCATTGTATCTTCATCAAAAGCTTTGGCTTTTTTTTCGGCGATATAAACGGCTACTTCTTCTGGGGTTAATTCCTCGGGATAGCTTTCGTCTACTTCCTTTAACACTACCCTAAAATCGAGGCCCAAAAGAGAGAGTAGTTCTTGCCTGCGTGGCGATTTAGAAGCTAAAATAAGTGGAGGAAAATTCATGATTAGGCTTTTGCCGAAGGATATTCATCGGCCCACAGGCCTTGTACCTTTAATACTTTTTCTATGACATCGCGAACGCAACCTTGGCCTCCTTTTACAGGAGAAATATAGGCCGAAATGGATTTTATCTCTTCGGCAGCATCGGCGGGGCAGGTTGGCAAACCTACAAGCTTCATCACCGGGTAATCGGGCACATCATCGCCCATGTATAAAATCTGATCGGCATTTAAATCGTAGCCTAACAAAAATTCTTCAAACTTTTCTGTTTTATGCTCTACGCCTAAATATACATCGCTAATTCCCAAGCTGGTTAAACGGCTTACAATACTTTGCGAACGACCGCCGGTAATAATGGCAATCTTAAAGCCTCTTTTTACGGCTAATTGTAAGGCATAGCCATCTTTAATGCTAAATCGACGTAATTGCTCACCACTTTCGGTAACCAGTACGGTGCCGTCGGTAAGTACGCCATCTACATCAAAAACAAAAGCAGTTATTTGAGAAAGCTTGGCTAACATGGTTTATTGGTTATCACGCCATTCGTACACCCAAGCCGATTGAATTTGCTCAAGATGGCCTTCGTTGCATTCTTCACGGGTGCCTGCAAAAGCAGGTAAGGTAATTACCCATTCTATCAATTCGGTAAAACGAATGCGGTATATTTTAGACTCGGTAAATTCGTCGCCAAATTTCTCGTATAAGCCCATTGCAATGTCTTCGTAATCGTTCCAATGAATGGGTAGGGCGTATTTATCTTGTATCATAATTAGTGTCCTAAAAATTGGCTTTGGTCGGGTAAGGTTACTTCAATATCGCCATTAATGGCTACACATTGGCAGCCCAAACGTGAAGTGATGTGTGGATTTACTGCACGATCGATAAAATCTTCTTCTTTATCGGATATTTCTTGCAAAAAATCCATACCCTTATTCACATAAATGTGGCAGGTACTGCATCCACAAACGCCACCGCAATTGTGTTGTAAGTCAATACCGTGATCCATGCATACATCCAGCACCGATTCGCCTTTTGCAATATGCAGTTCTACGGGCTCTTTTCCAGCCTCTTCGAAATTAATTTTAATGTTAAAAATGCTCATTTCGCTGCAAAAATACTAAAATTAGCTTGGCAAATAATGCACATCTATAAATTAACTATGCTTTGACTCAGCAAACGGTAGATTTCTTGTAATTGTGGTTGATCTTGCAGGAAATCAAGATGTTTTTGAAGTATTTTTTCGTCCTTACGAATAGCCGGACCGGTTTGCACTTCGCTAGGTAGCACTTGTTGTACTTTCGCTGCAGTTTCGGCAATTAGGGGGCGTAAGTAATCGAAAGAAATTCCTTTGCTTTCTACCAATTGTTGTGCTATGGCATATACATGATTGCTAAAATTGCAAGCAAATACGGCTGCAATGTGCAGCACCAAGCGTTGCTCCGAAGTCATTTGTATGATTTTAGGCGACAGCTTATGCGCTAGGGCTTCTAATTGTTTTAATACTTCGGGCGAAGAGGCTTCTACCGCAATGGGGACCTGGCTAAAATCTACCGCTTTGTCGAAAGAAAAAGTTTGCAAGGGGTATAGAACTCCGTAGTTAATACTTGCAGATTTCAGCACATCCATAGCCGTAGAGCCTGAGGTATGCAGCACTATCTTGTCGGATAAATCTAAGTGTTCAACTAAAGAAAGAATAGCATCATCATTTACAGAAATGATGTATACATCGGCATTGTTTGTTAATTCGGCTAAATCACTTATGGCCTTTGCATGCACCTGTAAGGCTAAAGTTTGCGCATGTGCAAGTGTGGGACTGTATACCTGTGCAACTAATATGCCTGCATTATGCAGGGCTTTACCAACTTGCGTAGCTACTTTACCACTTCCCAACAATACCACATCCATAATTAAGCAGTTTTAAGTTCGTTACGTCTACGCAAAATAGCCAAGAAAAAGCCAATGGTCATGAGTATGGCACCACCCCAAAAAAAGTTTATATAAGGGAAAACGACGGCTTTCATTACAATCCATTTTTTCTCGGCTGGAGGGCGTTGTAAAACGGTTAATTCTAGGCTATTGTTTTGAGGTTTAATATTGGTGAAACGTAATTTTAATCCCAAGTCTTCTATGGTTTTACCAAAATCGTACACATTTCCATCTTTTATTACAAATACTGGATCTACAATTTGTGTTTTTGCTTTTGATATCACCTCCAAGCTAAGTGCTACCGATACATCGTTTGCGCTTAAGGACATGTTGTTTACGTGCACGCCTTTTTTAATCGCTTTTACCACAATTTTAGCATCGCGAACCGAAATCGTATCTCCCAACTTTACAGCACGAATACTTGGCTTTCCAAAATCTTCCTCTTCACTATGGCCTTCATGTGCTTCGTGTGTAGCTTCTTCTTTTAAAGGCACGCTGCTTACATGCGTATAAATATCTTTCCAGAGGTAATGACGGGTATCTGGCGAAGCAATGATTTGACGCATTTTAACATTTTGCTGCGCATTGGGGTACAAATCGAAATTCTCGGTTACTTTAGCCGTTTGGGGGTCAATTACCTTGTAATTTACTCTGTAAAGCGTATTTGGCCCACTTACCGAATCGCCCAAATACGTAACCGTGTATTTGTCCATTTTTATGGGCTCATTTACATATAAAATGATGTTTTCTCGAGGATTGTTATCCTTAGCAAACTCTTGCCCAAAACCAATTCCAGAATTATTTACAGAAATTATTTTGTTTGTAGCCGCGGCAACCATCGCTCCTATCAATAAAAATCCGAAGCCTATGTGCGCTAGCGCCGAACCCGCTAACTTCCACTTACCCAACACCGCATCGTATAAAATACCAGCATTACACACCACAGAAAATATGGAGCTAAACATGAGCAACATAAACATGGGGTTGGTATAAATACCGGCAATGTAGCCTGCAACACCACTTAATAGGGCGGCAATAAGTGCTGCTCGGCCCAACTGAAAGTAAAATGAGCGGATATCTGTTTTCTTGTATTTCAGAAACTGACTAAACCCAGAAATGAATGCCACAACCAAGGCAAAAGGCAATTGCCACTTGTTGTAATGTGCAATTACTTGCGTAGGTGGGGCAATTTCTGTACCGAAAACCTTATTGAATACAGGGATAGATGTAGTTGCCAAAATTTGCAAGCAGGCTAAACCGAGCACTACAGCTCCAACAAATAACCAAAACTCACGAGAGTATGTTTCTTCTTCTTTTACAGAAAATGGCATGTATTTCCAGCGCTTTATAACCAGTATAAAGGCAATGAGTTTAAACACGCCTATATATACGAGCAATTGCCAGAACATACCTAAATCGGTAAATGAATGTACAGAGGTTTCGCCTAAAATGCCACTTCGTGTTAAAAAGGAAGCGTATAATACCAATACAAAACTTACGAGCGTAAGAAAAGTGGCAGTAAAATAGGCTTGTCCCGAATGTTTGTAGGCTAATAAAACGTGTACGCCAGCAATAAGTGTAATCCACGGAATGAGGGAGGCATTTTCTACCGGATCCCAAGCCCAAAAACCACCGAAATTGAGCGCTTCGTAAGCCCAAAAGGACCCCATAATAATACCTGCTCCCAATACCATTACGGCAAATAATGCCCAAGGCAAGGCTACGCTAATCCACTCGGTATAACGCTTCTGCCACAAGCCTGCTAGGGCATAGGCAAAGGGAACAATCATAGAGGCAAAGCCTAAAAATAAAGTGGGTGGATGTATAACCATCCAATAGTTTTGAAGTAAGGGGTTGAGGCCATTCCCATCGGCTACCATGCTTAAATAATCTGGACGGGCAAAAATAGGGGCCTGTACAGCATCTCTCAATAAAATAAATGGAGAACTACCTACACGAATACCTAAAATTTCGACCCCTAACAACATAGAAGCCAAAAATGTTTGCGATAGCATGACCACCGCCATTACTGGTGGCTCCCAGGTTTTTGCTCTAAAAACTAACACAAAACCTAAAACGGATTGCCAAAAAGTCCAGAGCCAAAAACTACCCTCTTGCCCTTCCCAGAAACAAGAAATAATGTAATAAACGGGCAAAGCTTTTGAAGAGTGCGCCCAAGCATAATGGTACTCAAAAAGATGATTGTAAATTATATAAAATAAACAGGTACCAATACCAATAATGGCCATTAAATTCACGAAATAGGCCGATCGAGCAATTTTTAACCACGATCCATCGGGCTTATCTTTTATAGTTTCGAAATAATAACTGAGAGTAGCTAATAGAGCCGCAGCAAAAGATAATACAACAAAAAACTGACCTAATTTACCCGGCCAAAGGTGTTCGCCAATAAAAACAGTATCCATATTTTAGCTTTGTT
>JBIIBV010000099.1:0-2512 GCA_044239195.1 Sphingobacteriaceae bacterium
CAAATAAGGTTGGCACATTCCGAAATTATCTTCTTTGCTTACAGTACCTCGACCTTTAGTTTTTTCTTCGGTTGGGTTGTAATAACGTGGTGCAAACAAGTCCAATTCTTCCGCTTGTTTTTTGGTTATTTCAGTACCTTTGTGAAAATAAGTAATAGATTGGATACTTTCGTTATTCAGTACAATACCATCTAAAATAAATTCTTCTGTTTTGATAGCTTGAATTAATGTAGTACAAATTCTTCTTCTTCCGTAATCTAATAAGTTTTTAGCCTCAAATTCTAAACCCGTTAAATTTCTTACTTTGTTTTGGTAATCGTGATTAATATATACGTGTGATATATTAACTAATTTTTGAATTTGGTGAACTTTTTTAACTTGTTTGCTTAAAGTTTCATCTACTAAATAAGTAACGTTTAAAACATTGCTACGAGTTTCTTTTTTTAATAAGTTTGCTAATTCTTTTACTGAAATTGTTACGTTTAAATTTTTCATAATGTTAAAATTTGTTAATGATTAAAAAATTGATATTGGTTATTTTGTTGGTACAAATGTAAACCTTTATTTCATTCCTACAATAGGTAAATGTAACTTTAACATAAAATTAACACTTTAACATTTTAACATAAACAAATGTTAAAATTTTAACATTTGATAGCCTATAAAAATTTAACAAAACTTTAACATTTTTTATTTGTATGGTATTGGTATTTTAACCTATCTTTGTATCAACAAAAAGGGTTAGTCGCAAGGCTGAGAGAGTAGACTCCGACACGTCTATATGTCACGTGCCGCACCCAAGCAAAAATTTAACAAAACTTTAACAAAACTTTAACATTTTGGTATGGTTAAATTTTGTATCTTTGCAATATCAAATTTTAAACCAATTTAATTATGAAAACGATTGACAAAATCATTGCAAAGGTTGACACTTCCAGAGGTGCACCGATGGGTCGTACCAATGTAGGTACTAAACACAATACCATTATGAAAACTGTATTTGATTGTAGGGTTCCAATGACTTCCGATGGTGCTTATGACAAAGGTGGTGCTTATTGGGGTTGTGGTGCTGAATTAAGAGTATCTTATACAAAAGATTTATCTTTCATTAGATTTTATCGTGTAGGTTGTGTAAACTAAACCGATGTACACAATTGTGTATATTAAATAAAACCCTACTAAATAAGTAGGGTTTTTTTATGTTAATATCCTATTGAATAAATAATATAAACAAAGATTGCTACTGCTACTACTTTAAAAATGTTTGCCCACGTTTGTTGTGATACTTTCA
The DNA here is from genome assembly GCA_044239195.1 of Sphingobacteriaceae bacterium. Taxonomy (GTDB): domain Bacteria; phylum Bacteroidota; class Bacteroidia; order Sphingobacteriales; family Sphingobacteriaceae; genus JAIPAN01. The sequence continues at coordinate 1,292 of JBIIBV010000099.1, forward strand.
TAATGTTTTAAATTGATTGGTTAATGTTGGTACAAAGATAAAACAAAATTCCCACTCTTGCAAGTGGGATTGTGTTAAAGTTTTGTTAATGTAATGCTAATTTAATTTTGTCTTGTAATTCTTTTGACAATTCATTTAGTTTGATTTTTTTACCTAAATGCGACCCTCTAATACATTGGCACCACATAAACACTCCTAAACCATTTTCTGATGCGGAAATAGCGTCATACGTGTATTTTCCGTTATGTTTAGGACTAACTCTATTATTTGTAACGATTGTGTATCTATCTAAACTTCTACCCTCGTTATCATAAACTGCAATGACTTTTAACATAATGATTTTATTTAATTGGTTAATGTTGGTACAAAGCTACAATAAAAAACCCACTCTCGCAAGTGGGTTTCTGTTAAAAAAATGTTAATTTAATAAAGTACAAATAACCAATTTAATCATTACCATTCAACACATTTTTATTTTTTTTAGTTCGGTAATCAGTTTTGATGCACCATATCAATAAGAAAGGCATTAATACAAACATTCCGATAAAAACTTTGTCAGCACCAAAGTGATATTCTGCTAAATTTATTAACGCTACAAACGTTAAAGGGATTGCTAATAGGATAAATAATTTTTTCATTGTAATAAGATTTAAGATTTTTGATGTTGCAAAGGTAAGTTAAAATTCCCACTCTTGCAAGTGGGAAAGTGTTAAAGTTTTGTTAATATTCTTTGGCTTTTTCAGTAGCCAAAACAATTATAACAATTTCAATTTCGTGCACTCTTGCCGTTCCGCCCGTTGAGTGAATATCACTTTCAAAGGCAATTCCAGCTTCAAAGCTATGTCCTTTAAATAAGTGGTGTACTTCAGTTAGATTGTGTCTAACTTCACCATGTCCGTTTTTGTAAACGATGATAGCATCAAACCCTAAAGTTTTGTCAGTAGGAAACAACTCGTGTTCCTTGTTAACATTTAGTTCTGTACCTAAGTAGATTAATTTTTTCATAGTGAAAAGTGTTAAAGATTAATTGGTTATTTTGATGGTACAAATGTAAACCAATTAATCTAGTCTTGCAAACTTTAATATGTTAAAGTTATGTTAAAGTTTTTTTGGTGGATTGTTACCGATAGCAATATCCGATTGGGTGTCTTTTTTCATTCTGATACTTCTCTAAAACCATTTAATAATTCATTTAAATACAAATAACCAACTCCAACAAAA
>JBIIBV010000056.1:0-10163 GCA_044239195.1 Sphingobacteriaceae bacterium
GAATGCCCATGTAATAAAAAAGCCCCCAGATAATCTGGAGGCCTTTTACGTATTCATACTAAATTTATTCAGGCTTAAACTCTAGCTTATCGCCAGTTACCACTTCTTTAATTTTCGCTTCGAGTTCTTCCATCAATTCTGGATTTTCTAGTAAAAGTTGTTTCACTGCATCGCGGCCTTGACCCAATTTGGTATCGCCATAGCTAAACCATGAACCCGCTTTTTTAATAATTTCGAACTCAACACCTAAATCAACTACTTCTCCGGCTTTAGAAATACCTTCACCAAACATGATATCGAATTCTGCAATTCTGAATGGCGGAGCTACTTTATTTTTTACAATTTTGACCTTCACTCGGTTACCAGACACTTCATCGGTATCTTTAATTTGAGAAATACGACGAATATCTAAACGTACAGAGGCATAAAATTTAAGTGCATTTCCTCCAGTGGTTGTTTCTGGGTTGCCAAACATGATACCAATTTTTTCACGCAATTGGTTTATAAAGATGCAGCAGCATCCGGTTTTGGCAATGGTTCCTGTTAGTTTACGCAAGGCTTGCGACATTAAGCGTGCCTGTAAACCCATTTTTGAGTCACCCATTTCGCCTTCAATCTCGGCTTTTGGTACCAAGGCGGCTACCGAATCAATAACAATGATATCTATAGCGCCCGAACGAATTAAATTGTCGGCAATTTCTAAGGCTTGTTCGCCATTATCAGGTTGAGCAATCAGTAAATTTTCTACATCTACACCCAATTTTTGTGCATAATATTTGTCAAAAGCATGCTCCGCATCAATAAATGCGGCAATACCGCCTTTTTTCTGAGCTTCTGCAATAACATGGGTAGCTAGGGTAGTTTTACCAGACGATTCTGGTCCGTATATTTCAATGACACGACCTTTAGGTAAACCACCAATTCCCAAGGCAATATCAAGCCCTAATGAACCCGTTGAGATGGATTCTAATGGTTCTACGGCTTCATCGCCTAATTTCATTACCGCACCCTTACCGTACGATTTTTCTAATTTATCTAAGGTTAGTTGTAAGGCTTTCAATTTGTCTGTATTGCTCATAATTTTAGTTTATCGTTTTCAAATGTAAATAAAATTTATAAAATGCTAAAAATTTTATCAAAAATATTTTATCACATTTTTATTTGCTCAATTTTTGCAGTATAATTTCTGTTTTACTCCTTTTTTTTTAGCTGTAACTTTTTTACGCAGGGCTGTCTTTTCAGCTTTTAATAAGGCAGTTGCGGTTTGTTGGTGCGCATAATACTTGCACATCCAATTTAGAGGGCATTGCTCACATTTGGGCGTTCGGGCCAGGCAGGTATAGCGGCCATGTAGAATGAGCCAATGATGTGCAATGTGAATTTTATCTGTAGGGAGGTATTTTGTTAATTGTTTTTCGACTGCCAATGGTGTTGTTGCTTTACTAGTTAGACCCATGCGATTGGCTACCCTAAATACGTGTGTATCTACGGCCATGGTTGGTGCCTGAAAAATTACCGATGCAATTACATTGGCAGTTTTGCGACCAACGCCGGGCATTTTTTGCAAATCTGTTACACTTGAGGGCACTTCGCCCTTAAATTCGTTTACCAATATAGTGGCCATTCCAACCAAATGCTTGGCCTTATTATTCGGATAGCTTACGCTTCTGATATACGAAAATACTTCATCGCTTGTACTTGCAGCCAATGCTTCTGGGGTCGGGTAGCGCTCGAATAATTTTGGCGTAACTTGGTTTATACGCTTATCTGTGCATTGTGCAGAAAGAATAACAGCTATAAGTAATTCAAATGGTGAACTATAGTGCAACTCTGTTTCTGCATTGGGTTGGTGCGTAGAAAAATAGTCAACAAAAACCCGATAGCGTTCTTTTTTAAGCATGCTCAAATATAAGAACCCAAGCGCTATTTTATAATAGTTCTGCGTAGGCCAATATGGTGCAGAGTACATCCTCAGAAGGCTCCCGCATTAATTGATCTAGCCGAGGCTTCAAAGCTGTTAGTAATAACTGATCTTCAGCTGCCAGTAAATGCCCGTCAGCTACCTCTAAACGATTTGTACAAATTGCGTGTTTGGTTTGGTGTGTTTGAAACTTGTTCATGAATATATGTTTCCACACCAAACGCAGACTAGTATCTGTTTATTATACCGATTGTATTTTTTATTTATTCACTAATACTGGGCTAACCATCATTTTTCGCAAATTGTTTAGTGCATAGCGCATTCTTCCCAAAGCCGTATTAATACTCACGCCGGTTATATCTGCAATCTCCTTAAAACTTAAATCACCATAATGACGCATGATTAACACTTCTTTTTGTTCGGTAGGCAATAGTTGAATCATTCGTTTTAAATCCTGATGACTTTGTTCACGAATTATCATATTTTCTAGTGGTTCATCGTAAAATTGTATCACATCGAAAATATCAAAGCCTTCTACATTGGTAATAACTGGGTTGCGTTTTTGTTTGCGGAAATAATCAATTACCAAATTGTGGGCAATGCGTATAACCCAGGGTAAAAATTTACCCTCTTCGTTGTACTTGCCAGCTTGTAGGGTATGAATTACTTTAATAAAGGTTTCTTGAAAAATATCTTCTGCCAGATAGCTATCTTTTACTAATAAATAGATGGAAGTGTATATCTTAGATTTATGTCTAGCAATTAAAACTTCTAAGCAAGGTTGATAACCGCTGATAAACTCATGTATTAATTCTTGATCAGTACGGGTCTGAAGATTTTTGTGAGTGTTCATAGGAATTTGTTTTTTGATGGTTGGTAAATAAATTGATTCATTTTTGCATATACTTTCTTGAAACAAGAGGCGTTTAAATCCAAGGGTTTAAGAAAATATTCATACCAATATCAAATAAAAGAGAGGGTAGATGCTAGATAGAACCGACGTATGGCGTATTTTAGTGGACGAAATGCAAAACTAGCCGACGAACGGTTTTCAGCTTTTTAATATTTTTGTCTTTTAAGCCTTATACATGACCCAGCCCCAGCCAAACGATCCAAAAAATTTTATTTTAATTAAAGGGGCACGTGTACACAACCTCAAAAACATCGATGTAAGCATTCCAAAAAATAAATTGGTAGTTATAACCGGAATGTCTGGTTCTGGAAAGTCATCTTTGGCATTTGACACCTTATATGCCGAAGGACAACGGAGGTATGTAGAGAGTTTATCTTCCTACGCCCGCCAGTTTATGGGCCGCATGAACAAGCCCGAAGTGGACGATATTAAAGGCATTGCTCCGGCCATAGCCATTGAACAAAAAGTAATTAGCAGTAACCCTCGGTCTACGGTGGGTACCTCTACCGAGATTTACGATTACCTAAAACTACTATTTTCTAGAATTGGCAAAACCATTTCACCCATTTCGGGTGCTGTGGTACAAAAAGATACCGTAAGCGATGTGGTCAACTTTTGCGCCGCACAAGCCGAAGGAACTGCACTTACCATTTTGTGCCCATTGTTTCCACACAATCAGCGGAGCGTAAAAGAAGAATTATCGGTATTGCTCCAAAAAGGGTTTTTAAGGGTAATATATCACGATAAATTAGTGAAGATAGAAGACCTTTTGGCCGATAAAAGCCTTGCTGCTACCCAAACGCTACAAGAGCGGGAGCTACTCATTGTAATCGATCGGGTATCGATGAACGCCGAAGAAGAAACCCTGAGCCGCATAGCCGATTCGGCACAAACAGCTTTTTTTGAAGGCAAAGGCGAATGTTTGGTAGAGCTGGCGGGCACCAAACACCCATTCTGCGATCGATTTGAATTGGATAACCTCGTTTTTGAAGAACCTAGCCCCAATTTTTTCAGTTTTAACAACCCGTATGGCGCTTGTAAACGTTGCGAAGGTTACGGTAAAATAATGGGTATTGATGAAGATTTGGTTATTCCCGACAAAAGCAAATCGGTTTACGAAGGCGCCATTGCTCCTTGGAGAGGCGAAAAAATGAAGGAATGGGCCGATCACCTTATAAAAAATGCCTTGGCATTCGATTTCCCTATACACCGCCCCATTGCGCAATTAACCGAAGAACAACGCAAGCTTTTATGGACAGGAAACTCTCATTTTAAAGGATTAAACGAATTCTTCGCTTATTTAGAAGAGCAAACCTATAAAATTCAATACCGGGTTATGCTATCCCGTTATCGCGGTAAAACCAATTGCCCCGATTGTAAGGGCACCCGCTTGCGCCCCGATGCGGCGTATGTAAAAATTGCTGAAAAATCTATCACCGATTTAGTTTTGTTGCCTTTAGATAAAGCCTTGGATTTTTTTAGAGGTTTAAAATTAAGCGGTAACGATGAAAAAATTGCGAAACGTTTATTACTAGAAATCACCAATCGTCTGCAGTTTTTAACCGATGTGGGTTTGGGCTATCTCACCTTAAACCGTTTATCAAATACCCTTTCGGGCGGAGAATCGCAGCGTATTAATTTAGCAACCTCTTTGGGTAGTTCTTTGGTAGGTTCTATTTATGTATTAGACGAACCAAGTATTGGCTTACATCCCAGAGATACGCACCGTTTAATTGGCGTTTTACAATCCTTGCGTAATGTGGGCAATACCGTGTTGGTAGTAGAACACGAAGAGGAAATAATGAAAGCCGCCGATTATTTAATTGATATTGGCCCTTTTGCCGGTATAAATGGGGGTGAATTGGTTTTTAGCGGCACTTATGATGAGATTTTAACAGACGAACATAGCCTAACCGGCAAGTATTTAAGTGGAAAAGAGGCTATTGAAGTACCTAAAATCCGCCGAAAATGGTCGGATTATATTGAAGTGAAAGGTGCTCGAGAAAACAATCTCAAAAATATCGATGTAAAATTCCCGCTGCATACCCTTACCGTAGTTTCAGGCGTTTCCGGATCGGGAAAAACATCTCTCGTAAAACGTATTTTATTGCCTGCCCTGCAAAAAGCTATTGGCAATTATAATGGCGAACAAACCGGTGTGTACGATAGTTTAGAGGGCGATGTAAGCCAAATTCATCAGGTAGAAATGGTCGATCAAAATCCCATTGGCCGTTCTTCCCGCTCTAACCCGGTTACCTATGTAAAAGCTTGGGACGAAATTAGAGCCTTATTGGCTAGTCAGCCTGCTGCCAAAGCCGCCGGTCTAAAACCATCTGTATTTTCATTTAATGTTGAAGGTGGCCGCTGCGATGTGTGCCAAGGTGAAGGCGAAGTAAAAGTAGAGATGCAGTTTATGGCCGATTTGTTTTTGCCTTGCGAAGCATGCGATGGCAAACGCTTTAAACAACATGTGTTAGACATCAGCTATCGCGATAAAAATGTATCCGAAATATTAGGTATGGATGTAGATGAAGCCCTGGCTTTTTTTGCCGATGAACCCAAGATTGTTGCCCGCTTACAACCCTTGGTTGATGTAGGTTTGGGTTATGTGCATTTAGGTCAATCATCCAATACTTTATCTGGTGGCGAAGCCCAACGCATTAAATTGGCTTCTTTCTTGGTAAAAGGAAATCAATCTAAACAAACCTTATTTATTTTTGATGAGCCCACCACTGGTTTGCATTTCCATGATATTAAAAAGCTCCTCAAATCCTTTGAGGCACTTATAAACCAAGGCAATTCTATTTTGGTAATTGAACACAACGTAGAAGTCATTAAATCTGCCGATTGGGTCATAGATATTGGCCCCGAAGGTGGGGAAGCCGGTGGAAACGTAGTCTTCGAAGGCCTGCCCGAAGATTTGGTAAAACAAGCCGATTCGTATACGGGCCAATTTCTGAAAGGCCGCTTGTAAGCCAATCCATTCACGAAGAATTAGTATTTTAGCGCCACAAGAATAATTTATGCTCTTACTAACCTTTTTTATTGGACTACTCATCAACGCCATTGGCTATATTCCTCCCGGAAATATAAACCTAAGCGTAGCCCAACTCACGGTAAACAAGGGCATCAAACAGGCCTGGTACTTTATTATTGCTTTTTCATGTGTAGAAGTCTTTTTCACCTTCGGGATGATGCGTTTTGCCCGTTGGATGTCGAGCGATGTAAGCCTAGAATTTTCGGTATACCATATAAACATAGGCACCCTTACCGATGCCTTTATGATTGTGATGTTTCTAATCATGGGTAGCATTACCTGGTTGCGCAGAAACAGATTGCCTAAAGCTAAAGAGGAGATTAAAAAAGGCAGCAGTGCTTTTTACGGCATTCTGTTGGGTATTTTAAATCCGGTGCAAATACCAACCTGGTTATTTTTTGGCAATTATGTCATCATCCACCAATGGATACGAACCGATTATGTATCCCTTATTATTTTCAGTATTGGATCTGGATTGGGTTCAGCCATTGCTTTATATGGCTATGCGCATTTTGCCAGGTATATTCAAGAAAAGTTCACCCTGAGTACCCGTTTAATTAATCACACAATTGCTATTCTATTGGTTGCTTTGGCGCTGTGCCTTCTTGTAAAACAAGTGCTTATTTATGCCTAGCTAAGCAGGCTAAACTGGAAATTTTATCCAAACCTAATTGCACGGTAAGCTCTTCGAGCGAATTAAATTTCTGATCCGGGCGGATAAAGGCATCAAAATCTATGCGGATTATTTGACCGTAAATTTCTTCGTCGAAATCGAAAATATTGACTTCGATATTTCTGCTCATACCATTAACCGTGGGGCGGTGACCAATATAAGCCATACCCTCGTATTTTATACCCTCCACATAGGTGTAAGCGGAATAGATCCCATCGGCCGGAATTAATTTATAAGGCTCTTCCACATATAAATTAGCGGTGGGGTAGCCCAATGTTCGGCCAATTTGATCGCCTCTAATTACCCGACCTTCGAGTGAAAACGTATGGCCCAACAATTCTGTTGCACTGGCAATATCGCCGGTTAAAAGTGCCTGCCGTATGCGGGTAGAACTTACGGCTGCTTGTTGTATATCTTGTTCGGGAATTACCTCTACCTCGTAGCCAAATTTTCTTGCCAATTTGTTTAAATCGGCTAAGCTTCCTGCTCTATTTTTGCCAAAACGATGGTCGTAGCCAATGCTTATTTTGCTCGTTCCGATACGTTTAACCAATATTTCTTCGATATATTCTTCAGGAGATAAATTCGAAAAATCACGAGTAAAGGGTGTAATAATTAAGTGATCAATACCAATAGCTTCTAGTAATTCTGTTTTTTCTTTTACCGTATTAATCAGTCTAATTCCCTGATCTTCGGGGTGAATAATCATTCGAGGGTGCGGAAAAAACGTAAGAATAACCGTTTCTGCTCCTATGCTTTTAGCCGATTCGCGAAGCTTGCGCAGCAATTCTTGGTGCCCAATATGTACGCCATCGAAGGTGCCGATGGTCACCACAGCCTTTTTTAAGGGCGTAAATTGAGAAATATCGGTATAGATTTTCATTAGCGCTGCAAAATTACACCATTTTGCCGGTTTCTTTTAGTGTGCGGATATGATTTACCAAATCGGCCACTTCAAATGCATTTTCTACGCTGTAATTGCCACTTTTAGTTCGGCATAAAGCCGATAGGTAAGCGCCACTGCCCAGTGCTTTACCAAAATCGTGCGCTAAGGAGCGTATGTAGGTTCCTTTGCTGCACACTACTCTAAAATCTATTTCGGGTAGGGCAATTCGGGTAATTTCAAAGGCAACTATTTCTACGTGCCGTGCTTTAAGTTCCACGGTTTCGCCTCTACGAGCTTTTAAGTAGATGCGTTCTCCGCCCATTTTAATAGCCGAATGGGGTGGGGGAAATTGCGCAATTTGTCCGCAAAATTGAACGGTAGTCGCTTGTATGGCTTCTTCGGTAATGTGGTCAATGGGAAATTTTTCGTCTACTTCTGTTTCTAAATCGTACGATGGAGTAGTGGCACCCAAGGTAAACGTACCGGTATATTCTTTTTCTTGGGCCTGAAACTCGTCTATTTTTTTAGTGAGTTTTCCGGTACAAATAATGAGCAAGCCCGTGGCCAAAGGATCCAAGGTGCCGGCATGGCCTACTTTTAGTTTGAGCGGTATTAGGGTATTGCGTATTTTCCCTACCACATCAAAGCTGGTCCATGTGAGTGGTTTATTTATCAAAAGCATTTCGCCTTCGGTAAAGTTAAAGTTTGGGAATGTTGGAAGGTTGGTACTCATTTACACAACTTGTAAGGAATATCCGCCTAGTAATAAGGCAATTATAACTAGCCCCACAACAATGCGGTACCAACCAAATAAGCGAAAGCCGTGTTTTTGCAAGAAGGAGATGAAGAATTTAATAGCCAGCATGGCTACAATAAAGGCTACCACGTTGCCAATGGCCAATAATTTCCATTCTTCGGAGCTTAGCTGATACCCATCTTTATAAAAATCGTACAGTTTTTTTACGGTAGCACCCAATAAGGTGGGTACGGCTAAAAAGAAGGAAAACTCGGCTGCAAGAGATCTGCTTAGGCCTTGGCTCATGCCGCCTACAATGCTTGCCGCAGAACGAGAAGTTCCAGGAATCATAGCTAAACATTGAAATAAGCCTATTTTTAGCGCTTGGCTATAACTAATCTCTTCGGTGCTTGTTGCCGTACTTTGCGCAAACCATTTATCTACCCCCAATAAAATAAAACCACCAATAAGCAGGGCAATGGCTACACCCATGGGGCTTTCTAAAAGGGCATCAATTTTATGGCTAAACAATACGCCAAAAACGGCGGCGGGTATAAAGGCTACTACCAATTTTAGGTAGAAACCAATGCTTTGAAAAAAGCGTTTTAGGTACAAAACAACCACCGATAAAATGGCTCCAAACTGAATAGCAATGGTAAATAATTTTAGAAATGCATTGGCAGGATCTAAGCCTAATGCGCTAGCGCCCAAAATAAGGTGACCCGTAGAAGAAACCGGTAAAAATTCGGTTAATCCTTCAATAATAGCCAATACAATGGCTTCCCAAATTTTCATTATTTTTTCTTAAGAATGGCGTAAAAGCCAATGCCAAACCCAATAAGTACCACTAGAGGTGCTAGTACAATTTTGCGGAAATCGTAAATATCGGTGCTGCCAATCATGAGGCAAAAGCCTAGCGTTACTACGGCAATGCTAATCAGCATCCAACGGTAATTGGCTTTGTTAAAAATGAACTCTTTGTTAGGTTTATCTGGGGTAGCCATATTAATACAATTCGTTAGAAGATGTTTGAAGATACCTTTTTACGGCAAAACGGGTGCTTAAGGCAGAAATTACTATGCCGGCCAAAATCATGCTTAAAAAAACCAAGCTAAATTGCGCCCAATCTCTTAAAACTAAAATTTCTGGAATTTGGTTTTTTACAAGAACTAAAAGTACAAGCAACAAGCCTACCGAACTTAAACCGGCTATGAGGCCCTGTATTACGCTGCTCATCACAAAAGGCTTTAAGATAAAGTCTTCAGTAGCGCCTACTAATTGCATGCTTTTTAGCTGAAAACGTTGTGCATAAATGGCCAAGCGGATGGTGTTGTTAATGAGCGTGATGGCAATAAGCAATAGAATTAATCCGAAAATAAAAATACCCAAGCTTATTAAACGCACATTGTGGTTTACAATATCAATGAGTGATTTCTGGTAAACCACCTCTTTTACCAAGTCGTTTTTTTCTAAGTCTTTGGCAAATTTGGCAATGCTGGCGTTATCGGCAAATTCTGCTTTGAGGTATACATCTAAAGCGGGCAATAACGGATTGTAGCCTAAAAAGTCAACAAAATCTTCGCCTAAATCTTTGGTTAGGTTGCGGGCCGCTTGCTCTTTGCTCACATATTGCGTGCGCAAAACCTCTGCTTTGGTGTTTACTTTTGTTTGCAAGGCCAAAATATCGGCCTCTTTGGTTCCTTCATTTACAATTACGTTGAGTACGATGTTTTCTTTTACGTAACTCGATAAATTGTGCGAATGAACAAGTATAAGGCCTAAAAGTCCGCCCATAAGCAATACCAAAGCAATGCTAACAATGCTAGACACTCGGATGGTTTTATTCTGTTTTTGTTGTGCGTGTGGTTCCAAGGTTATTGAATTTTACTCCACGAAAATAAAGATTTATGAGCAGATTTTTAGTATCCAATTTTAGGAATTAAAATGAGCCTTTTTCCTTCCAATTATGAGCCGTTTTTGCTATTTTCGCAGTTTAG
>JBIIBV010000008.1:0-35813 GCA_044239195.1 Sphingobacteriaceae bacterium
TTGTAGAAGTAGTGGCCAATTTGGGCACTATTTTCAAAAATATGAAGTTGGCCAAAGAAGCTGTATTGGCTTATCAGCCCGATGCCCTTATTCTCATTGATTTTCCCGGTTTCAACTTAAAAATTGCCCAATTTGCCAAAGAAAAAGGTATTCCAGTATTCTTTTACATTTCTCCAAAAGTGTGGGCTTGGAACCAAAAACGGGTATTAAAAATTAAAAAAGTGGTCGACCATTTGTTTTGTATTTTACCTTTTGAGGTTGAGTTTTACAAAACCTGGGGCATGGAGGTAGATTATGTAGGCAATCCACTTATGGATGCCATTGCTGCGCATAAAGCCGACAAGAATTTCCGAAAAACCCATCAGCTTTCCGAAAAACCAATTATTGCCTTATTGCCCGGCAGTCGTAAAATGGAATTAAAACACGTGTTGCCCGATATGTTGGCCGCCAGCGATTTATTCCCTGACTATGAATGCGTTTTGGCCGGTGCACCTATGCTTAGCCAAGCGGACTATGTTCCGTATTTGGGCAATCGAAAAATTAAAATCATTACCAACGCCACTTACGATTTGTTGCTACATGCGCAAGCAGCCCTGGTTACTTCGGGTACAGCTACCTTGGAAACGGCCTTATTAAAATGCCCTGAAGTGGTGTTGTATAAAGGGAATAGGCTATCTGTAGCTATTGCTCGGCTGTTAGTAAAAATTAAGTTCATTTCTTTGGTAAACCTCATACTCGATAAAGAGGTAGTAAAAGAATTGATTCAAGAAGATTGCAATCCAGCAGAAATAGCTAACCAATTAGCGCCTTTATTGAGCGATACACCCCAAAGAACCCAAATGCTGTCTGATTATGAAGCCTTAGCAAAAAGTGTAGGACCCGCAGGTGCTTCGGAGCGTACCGCAAAACTGGTGCGCAAGTATTTGAATACGAAATAAGTTTATACTTTATTAATAATACAAATATTGGTTTGGTAGGTTATAAAATATTCCACAACCTATTCATTTTTATTCTTCTATTCCCGAGTTAGCATTAAGATTAATGTGTGAATTGTGTGAAAATAACACATTGGAACACATAATTATGATTATAGAGCATCTAATCTATTTAATTTAGGTGATTACTATTTTCCTATAATGATTATTAAGAAGAATCTTCAGCTAATTGTTTTAATACTGTTTAGCCATTCATTTATCTATGCCCAGCAGTCATATTTTCAATGGGTTAATTCTGCTACTGCTTTAAGAGAGCGAATTGATATGAATACCCTTATCCATTCAAAAGAAGATACTTTGGGGAATTGGGTAGACCAGGGCCTTGTGCAGTCTTCTTTAAGCTTCAGTAATGATCAACAGATTACGTTGGAGAAGATCAATTATTTCAATCTTAAGAATGGAGCAAAAGTGTGGTTTACTAATAATGGTTCTCAACGTGTTTTTGCTTTTTCTCCTTTAGAAAATACATTTAGGCGCATTGATAAAAGTACCTATTGGGGTTATAATTTTAATGCTACTCAGTTTATAAGAAGGGATACACTGTATAGTGCTGGTGGATATGGTTTTTGGCATTATAGCAATGTGTTAACTTATTTTGCAGAGACAAAAGGGGAATGGGAGATGGTTAGAACGGACGGTACCACTCCAAAAACGATATTATGGGGGTACCAAGGTTACGATACTAAAAAAGATGTTTTTTACTCGGGAGGGTCAGAATACGAAACACAGGGCAAAAATGTAGAGAAAGTATATGATAATAAGTTATACAGATTCGAATTTAACACCTACAGTTGGAAAGAGCTGGGAGAAATTAACCCAGCACTTCCTTTCCAAACGCAAAAAGAAATCTTCTGGACAGGGAAGTATTTCTTACAATGGGCAAAAGATAAGCTATTCATCATAGATCCACTTGCTAATGAAGTATACGTATATAAAGATAATAAGCAGTACTTCCAAAACAATGCCCAATATTTTGTAAAAGATGATACGATTTATTGCTATTGGGATAGAAAAATAAACACGAATAAGTTCTCTGTATCCAAACTTGTTACTCAGTCTTTACTTATAGGTAAATTTTATTCCCCTTCGAACAGAAGTTTATACTTATTGCTATGCGGGGGAGGCTTTATAATAGTACTCGTTCTATCCTATATTTTTCGAAATAAATATCGGTTGCATCAAAACTCTTTTATCCTTGAAGAGCAGGAGAAAGCACTATTGAAAGCCCTATTGAAAATGAAGGAAGGAACATATTTAAACACGAATGACTTAAATGATTTATTGAATTTGCAGGGTAAATCATTGGAAAACCAGCGCAAAATACGAACGAGTATTATTCATAAGTTAAACCATAAGATTAAACAACGTTTTAAAATTACTGAGGCAATCATTCGTGTAGATGACCCAACTGATAAACGCTTGAGGTTATATGCTTTGAAACCTGATGTATTAAGCATTATTCGAAAGGAGTTTCTAAATTAGTCTTGGAAGAATAATGAGAAGACGCTGAGGTCACAAACCGAACTTTCATATAACTAGGCAGCCTTATCAAAGAGAGTATTGCCCCGGGGTCTAACAGCCTACCGCAAAACTGGTGCAGAACTATTTGCGTAAATCAAATTAATTGCCGAAAATTGCAGTCCATACTACGGGGGATTAGCCCATTTGGCTAGAGCGTCCCGATGAAAATCGGGAAGGTGATAGTTCTAATCAAAATAAACACGGGGGATTAGCTCATTTGGCTAGAGCGCTTCGCTGGCAGTGAAGAGGTGATCGGTTCGAATCCGATATTCTCCACAAAGGCCCCGATTTCGGGGCCTTTTTTAGTTTGGCACTTTGGTGCCCTATTTTTCGTTAAGGTGTGCATGACTTTCGTGGTGTATATCCTGTATTCCAAGAACCCAGATTGCTATTACATTGGCCATACCCAAAATTTGAGTATTCGTCTAAATCAACATAATAGCCAAGTCTCCAAATCAACAAAAAAGACTAACGATTGGGAAATAGTTTACCAAGAATGTTTCGAAACAAGATCCGCTGCGGTGCATAGAGAGTTAGCAATAAAACGCAAGAAAAGTCGCAAATACATTGAAATGTTACTAAAAAATTAACCTATAGCTTTTCAAAAGGGTGATCGGTTCTCCCGATAGGCATCGGGACGATATTCTCCACAATGGCCCCGATTTCGGGACCTTTTTTATTGACATTTTTTTTACAATTGGGATTTGCCTTGTAGGCTTTCTAACTCTATGTTTGCAACGTGAAACAACGTTTGGTTTACATAGCAGCTCATATTCTTTTACTCATCTTTGCTTTAGGTGTGGTAGAACCCTTATTTGCTTCAATGAAAGTAGAAAGGTCTTTTGAATATGTTGCCGATAGCCAGGCTAATTCCGAAAAAGAAGCTACAGAAAAGGAGAATTATGCTAAAGAAAAAGAGCTAAATTCAAATTTATTTTACGTTCAATCGGAATCTTATTTCATGGCTGAAATACGCTATGCACACAGCCATCCAACTTGCAATACCGATAGCCACCCTGGTTATTCTACGCTCCCCGAATTACCCCCAAAATCGGTTTAATCGACCTTGTTTTTGTATGCCAAAAAGGCGTATTATTGATTAAACCCAAAATTTAAATTTTATTATGAACAAATTTTCTTTTGCTCAACTAAAGAGCGATTTGCCTGCAGGTATCGTCGTATTTTTAGTAGCCGTACCTTTATGTTTAGGTATTGCTTTGGCTTCTGGTGCCCCGTTTTTTTCTGGAATGATTTCTGGAATTGTAGGCGGAATTTTAGTAGGAGCCCTCAGTAACTCTCAATTAAGTGTAAGTGGCCCTGCTGCTGGTTTAGCAGCTGTGGTACTGGCATCTATTACCCAATTGGGTGCCTTCGAAACCTTTTTATTGGCCGTAGTTTTAGCAGGCTTATTTCAATTGCTTTTAGGCTTTTTAAAAGCGGGAGCTATTGCTAATTATTTCCCATCTAGTGTAATAAAAGGCCTATTAACCGCTATTGGTATCATCATTATTTTAAAGCAAATACCTCATGCGTTTGGCTACGATAAAGATGCCGAGGGCGATTTAAGCTTTTTGCAAGCGGATGGTCAGAATACCTTTTCGGAAATTTTAATGGCCATCAGTAAAATTGATTTAGGTGCAACCTTAATAGCGTTTTTGTGTTTGAGTACACTGATATTATTTGAAAAGCCCTTTGTTAAAAAACGTTTAAAATTAATACCGGGCGGTTTGGTAGCTGTTTTACTAGCTTTAGGGCTAAATCAATTGTTTGTAAGCACCGGAAGCAGTCTGGCTATTAGTGGCGATCAGTTGGTAAATGTACCCGTTGCCGCTTCTTTGTCTGATTTTTGGGGCTTCTTCACCTTCCCCGATTTCTCACAAATTACCAATCCGCAAGTGTATTTGGTGGCCTTAACGCTAGCAGCGGTTGCCTCCATAGAAACGCTTTTATGTATAGAAGCGATAGATAAATTAGATCCACAAAAGCGGGTAACCTCTACCAATAGAGAGCTAGTAGCACAAGGTATTGGCAACATGACCTCTGGTTTAATTGGCGGATTGCCCATTACCAGTGTAATTGTACGTAGCTCGGCTAATTTAAATGCCAATGCGCAATCTAAGCTGTCTACCATCATTCATGGTTTATTGTTACTAATATGTGTAAGCTTAATTCCGGTACTACTCAATAAAATTCCATTGGCAGCATTAGCCAGTATTTTATTGGTTACAGGTTATAAATTATGTAACCCTGCACTATTTAAACAAATGTTTAGTTTGGGTAAATATCAATGGGTGCCGTTTATGGTAACGGTAATCTTCATTGTTTTCACCGATTTATTAACTGGTGTGGGTATAGGTTTAGTAGTTAGTGTTTTGGCGCTTTTATATGGTAATTATAAAAATTCCTATTATTTCCATAAAGAGAATCACCACGAAGGCGATGTGATTTTAATTCACCTAGCTGAAGAAGTTTCTTTTTTAAATAAAGCCAGCATTAAACTTACTCTAGAGCATTTGCCTGCAAACAGCAGGGTGGTCATAGATGCGCAAGATGCACATTACATCGACCACGATGTGTTGGAGCTTATTCGCGATTTTACCAGCGTACAAGCCAAACAAAAAAACATCGATTGCAAAACCGTAGGCTTTAAAAACCGCTATGGTATAACCAATACCGATAATGTACAATCTATAAAAGAATACCTCCCGGCTTACCCAGCAGTAAATTTGGCTGAGCCGGTGAAATCAACAAAAAAATTAAAAAAATAAATTAAACTACTATGAGAACTCATAATAAAGAATCACAAACATCTATGACGCCAGAAATGGCTATAAATATTTTAAAAGAGGGCAACGAACGCTTTGTAAGCAATCTTAAATTTAACCGCAATTTATTGCAGCAAGTAAACGAAACCCGCGATGGGCAATGGCCTTTTGCGGTGGTTTTAAGCTGTATTGATAGCCGTACCTCAGCCGAATTGGTTTTTGACCAAGGCTTGGGCGATATTTTTAGTGTACGTATTGCCGGAAATATTGTAAACGAAGATATTTTGGGCAGTATGGAGTTTGCCTGCAAAGTAGCGGGCTCTAAATTTATTGTGGTATTGGGTCATACCAAATGCGGAGCCGTAAAAGGTGCTTGCGACCATGTAGAACTTGGTAATTTAACCACCCTTTTAGCCAAATTGCAACCAGCTGTTAGCTGTGAAACACAAACTACTTTAAATAGAAATTCATCGAATGCTGTTTTTGTAGAAAATGTGGCTAAAATTAATGTGGAAGAAGCGGTTGGCGAAATCCAGGCTAAAAGCCCAATTCTAAAAGAAATGATAGATAAAGGCGAAATAGGCATTTGTGGTGCCATGTACAATGTAGAAACTGGGCAAGTAGAGTTTTACGAACAAACGCTTCGCTTAAATTAATCCTTGAATAGTCATAGCCGCTCTGTTTGAGAGCGGCTATGAATTTCATTATGAAAAAATTTCTACTTTTTTTCTTGCTCGTTTGCAGTCAAACGATGCATGCTCAGCAAAGTCGTACGCAAGATGATAATACTATATATTGGCTCCAAACAGTAGCTAATGTAGCCATTCATCCGAAGTGGGCCTTGTATGCCGAACAGCAATGGCGCCAGGTGGGCGATATCGCTTCAGCACAGCAGCGCTTACTTCGCTTGGGGCTAACGTATAAAGTGCATCCCGATGTGAATGTGCATGCTGGCTATGGTTTTGTGAAAACATATGCCTACGGTGATTATCCTATTGCCGCAGATGGCGCTTTTCCCGAACATCGCATCTATGAGCAGCTAACCTTTAAGCAGCCAATTGCTACCTGGTCTATTCAACACCGGTTTAGGCTGGAGCAACGTTGGTTGGCAAAATTATCAAGTAACCAAGCCACTCAGTGGGTGTACCTCCATAGAATTCGGTACCAATTTAGAGCCCAAAAACCGCTTTTAACCAAAGCTAATAACCAGATTTTTGCAGCAGTAGCTAATGAAGTGTTTATAGGTGCAGGCAAACAATTGGGTGCCAATATTTTCGATCAGAACCGTTTTTCGGTACTGCTTGGTTATAGTGCTTCTAAAAAAATCAACTTTGAACTTGGTTATTTGTACCAAATTTTACAGCAAGGTAAACCGCTTGCAAACAACAGCGTAGTGATGCAACACAATTCAGGTTTCATAAGCGCTGCACAATTTTCTTTTTAGGTTTGTTTGTTTTTTATTTATCAACCGAAGCCACCTAAATGCAGGTGGCTTTTTTTATACGGCTAATTTTAGGATATTTATCGAGCAATGAATAGTATCTCTCATCAAATTCAACTCACTTTTCCTCAATTTGAACCTGCTTTAAAAGAGAAATTAGCAGAAATTTGCACCTATCGCGAATTCAAAGCTGGCGAATCGATGATGCAAACGGGGCAATATGTTAAATCAACCATGCTTATTTTGGAGGGTAGGGTTAAATTGTACAGACAAAGTGAAGATGGCGGTGAGTTTTTTATGTATTACTTACAGCCCGGAAATGCGTGTGCACTTTCTATTATTTGTGCTACCCGACAGAAAAAAAGTGAAGTAATGGCCAAGGCCGTGGAAAATACTAAGGTTTTATTGGTGCCAATTGATCAATTAGATGAGTTGATGCATTCGTATAAATCGTGGTACCATTTTGTATTGGAAACCTACCGAAACCGTTTTGAAGAAGTATTGGAAGTGGTAGATCAAGTAATTTTTAAGGGATTGGATGAACGCTTGTTTTTTTATCTAAACAATCAGTGTGAAAAACTGGGTACCTCCGATTTAAAGCTAACACACCAAGAAATAGCTAGTGATTTGGGTTCTTCTAGGGAAGTAATATCTCGGTTATTAAAAAAAATGGAGCAAAAAGGTTTTGTGCATTTACATAGAAACTCATTAACCTGGGTTGGTATGAATGCATAAGTAACTTAGATCACCAACGCTTGTGTGTAAATAACTCAATTTTGTAAAAAAGATAGGTAGATGGAAATTTTAGGATATATAGCGGCCATAGGTATTGGTCTTTCATTGGGTTTAGTAGGTGCTGGAGGGTCTATTTTAACCGTGCCGGTGTTGGTGTATTTATTTGGGATAGATCCTACCTTAGCCACAGCCTATTCTTTGGTTATTATTTCAGCAACTACCTCGGTGGGTGCTTTTAAAAATTATCAAAAGCAATTGGTCAGCTTTCCGGTGGCCTTCTCCTTCGGCTTAAGTTCTATGCTTACGGTTTTTTTAATCCGCCATTTTATTTTGCCAACCATTCCCGATACACTGTTTAGTGCACAGGGATTGGTGCTTCAAAAATCAGCAGCTACCATGCTTGTTTTTGCGCTGTTAATGTTAGTGGCGGCTTACTTTATGATTCGATCGCAGTCTACTGCCCAAAAGCCTCATCATACTCCATCTGTACTCAAACTTTTGCTTTATGGTATTGGTGCTGGATTAATTACTGGATTTTTAGGTGCAGGAGGAGGTTTTGTGCTCATACCTGCATTGGTATTAGTGGTACAACTGCCCATGAAAAAAGCGGTGGGTACTTCTTTGCTTATTATTGCCTTAAACTCTTTGGTTGGCATTGCCGGCGATTGGGGCCATGTACAATTAGATTGGGTATTTGCCGCTTCACTTATTGCCCTAGCCCTATTGGGACTTTTCATGGGCGTGGTGCTTTCTGCAATACTCCCCGATACACTATTGAAAAAATATTTTGGATGGTTTGTTTTTTGCATGGGTTTGGTAGTAATGATCTCCGAACTTTACAAGCTTTTACTACCATAAGCACATTGTAAAATAGTAGTTGCGGCGTGACCTTTGTCACTTGAATAGCGTTATCTTACAAGTATCTTTGTATATAAATAAAAAACTATCCTATTTACTATGAAAATAGAACAAATTTATACCGGTTGTTTAGCCCAAGGGGCTTACTACATTCAATCAGGAAACGAAGCGGTGATTATTGACCCTTTGCGTGAAGTACAACCCTATATAGAAAAAGCAGAAAAGAATGGCGCTAAAATTAAATATGTTTTGGAAACCCATTTCCATGCCGATTTTGTTTCTGGACATATCGATTTAGCTAAAAAAACAGGCGCCACTATTGTGTATGGTCCTTTGGCTAATCCCACGTTTGAAACCCATATTGCACACGATGGTGAAGTATTAACTGTGGGTAGCCTTAAACTAAAAGTACTACACACTCCCGGTCATACCATGGAATCTACCTGTTATTTATTGTTGGATGAGAACGATAAAGAACTGGCCTTATTCTCTGGAGATACGCTATTTATTGGCGATGTAGGTCGCCCAGATTTGGCCCAAAAAGCTGCCCACCTCACTCAAGAAGAATTGGCCGGAACATTATTCGATTCGTTAAGAAATAAAATAATGACGCTGCCCGACGACGTTATTGTATATCCGGCACACGGTGCAGGATCTGCTTGTGGTAAAAACATGAGCAAAGAAACCAGCGATACCTTGGGAAATCAGAAAAAATTCAATTATGCACTCCGAGCCAATATGACTCGAGACGAATTTATTGCCGAAGTAACCGACGGTCTTTTGCCACCACCGGCCTATTTCCCCGAAAATGTACGCTTAAATAAACAAGGCTATGCATCTATAGATTCTGTATTAGCCAAAGGTACCCAAGCGTTAAGCCCGGCTGCCTTTGAAGCCGCAGCTAACGAAACCGGAGCCCTTATATTAGATACCCGCGATGCGCAAGTATTTGCCAAAGGCTTTATTCCCAATTCGATAAATATTGGCTTGGGAGGCAGCTTTGCACCTTGGGTAGGAGCGCTCATTCCAGATATTAACCAGCCTATATTAATTGTTGATGAAGCTGGCCGGGAACAAGAAGTAGTTACCCGTTTAGCCCGTGTTGGCTATGACAATGCCCTTGGCTTTTTACAAGGAGGTATTGCTGCATGGCAACAGGCTGGGCACGATTTAGATAGTATTGAAAGCATTAGTGCAGAAGAAACAGCCGCTCGGTTAGCAGCTGAGCCAGCCGCCATTTTATTAGATGTGCGTAAAATATCGGAGAACTATTCTGAGCATGTTTTGGGCGCTCAAAATTTACCCTTAGATGTGGTTAACGAGGAAATGACTGCCCTCAATCCGGATAAAACCTATTACATTCATTGTGCGGGCGGTTACCGATCCATGATATTTGCGTCCATTTTAAAAGCCCGTGGATTTGATAAGTTAATTGATGTGCAAGGCGGATTCAAAGCCATTAAAGACAGCGAAAAGTTTGAAGTGAGCCCTTACCTGTGCCCAAGCACCATGTTATAATTTTAAACACCCTATGACTATCTCTGCATTTTTATTGGCCCCTTGGCCTTGGTATTTCTCAGGCTTTTTAATTGCCTGTATCATGTTTATTTTGTTGTTTTTCGGTCGTACTTTTGGTTTCTCTTCCAATTTTAGAACCATTTGTGCCGCTTGTGGAGCAGGTAAAAAAACTACTTTCTTTGCTTTTGAATGGAAAGAACAACGCTGGAATCTTTTATTTTTAGTGGGTTCGGTAATAGGAGGATTTGTAGCCACACATTTTTTGAATAATCATGAAGCATTAAAATTATCGGCAAGCACCATTGCGCAATTAAAAGAAGTGGGTATTGCATTTGATGGAGGCTTGAACCCAGCACAAATTTTCAGTTTCGAGTTCATGTTTTCCGTTAAGGGATTTCTAATCTTACTTTTAGGAGGCTTTTTGTTGGGCTTCGGTTCTAGGTACGCCGGCGGATGTACTTCCGGGCATGCCATTACCGGTCTATCTAGCCTTCAAATACCCTCACTAATTGCCGTTATTGGGTTTTTTATTGGCGGTTTAGTAATGACTTATTTCATTTTACCCATTTTATTCTAACCCATGAAAGCATTAAAATTTATTCTCACAGGTATATTTTTCGGTATTGTAATGACCAAATCGGAGGCTATTTCTTGGTACAGAATACAAGAAATGTTTCGCTTTCAATCTTTTCACATGTTTGGCATTATTGGTACAGCCGTAGCTATTGGAATTATAGGGGTTTACCTCATTAAAAAATATAAACTAAAGGATATAGAGGGCCAATTCATTGTAATACCCACCAAAGATAAAGGTTGGAAAAGAGCACTTTTAGGCGGAATTATTTTCGGATTGGGTTGGGCGCTTACCGGAGCGTGCCCAGGCCCTATGTTTATTAATGTGGGTGCTGGGTATTTAGTTATGCTTCTGGTTATTTTTGGGGCTGTATTAGGTACCTATATCTACGGAATAGTAAAAGATAAACTCCCACATTAATTACAATCATGAGCCAACTACAAGCCGTTATCAATTGCAAATGTCCTCGTTGCCGCCAAGGCGATATGTATACCCATAGTTTATTTAGTTTGAACTATGCTTCGATGCATGAGCATTGCCCAGTATGTAAATTACGTTACGAAATTGAGCCTGGATTTTTTTGGGCAGCTATGTACGTAAGCTATGCTTTTAATGTAGCCGAATTGGTAATTACCGGAGTAATTGCTGCCCAATTTTTAGGTGAAAAGGAAATTTGGTGGCTTATTTCGGTGGTATTATCACCTATTTTTATTCTAATGCCTTTTAATTTTAGGTACTCCAGAGTATTGCTATTGCATTTCTTGTCGCCTATTAAATTCAATAAGGGCTATCAGAAAAAGAACGTTTAGGTACGTATGTGTAGTGAAATGGTAGATTGGCCATTTTGATACGCATGGCTAAGTTCCCATGCATTGCGCTTAGCCAATTCTTTGCATAAATAAATTCCCAATCCACTTCCTTGTTGTTCTTGGGTATCGCGATTTAATTGTCTAAATGGCTCTGCCTGTTCAAAAAAATCACTTGGTAGGGTATGGTTACTAATGCTTATGGTTATACTCTCTTTTTGTTCTGTAATTTCTAACCCAATAGGCGTATTTTTTTGTGAAAAGCGCAGGGCATTCCAAATCAATTCTTCTATACTATAAAACAAATCGTTTTTTACTAGGCTTAACGAAAAATCGTTGGTTAATGTCGAGTGAAAGTGGCTATCGGCCACTCGATCTAATTTCAAGGCTTTTTCGGTTAAGGTACTTTTACAGGTATCTTCCAACCATTTTTTGTTAATCACCGATGTGGGCATTTCAAGCAATTCTTCCCGTTCTAATTGCATGTAAAGCATAAAATTTCGAAAGGTTCTGTACAGGCGTTTGGCCGAAGTTTTTATATCCTGGGCCAGGGCTGTTAATTCGGCTCTACTTAATTTATTTTCGGCATCTAACAATACATCTGTGAGGCCGATAATTCCATTTAGTGGAGTATTATACTCGTGGCTATTAATTTTTGAGAAGGTATTTAGTTTCGTGTACACCGCTTTTTGTATTCCTTTTTGTGTACTCGATTGTTTTTGTCTGCGTATTTCTATGGCATTTAATACGTCCTTCGAACTAAAGGGTTTTATAATATAATCATCTGCACCCAATTCCATACCTAAACGCTGGTCGGCACGATCTGCTTTTGCGGTTATGTAAATAAAGGGGATGTTGGCTGTTTTGTCGCTCGATTTTAGGGCTTGCAGCACCTCATAACCGTCCATTTTGGGCATCATTATGTCGCAAAGTACCAAATCTGGGATCTGGTCTTGTATAGCAGCTAAGCCGGCTAAGCCATCGGGACAAGACTGTACCTCAAAGCCATGTGCTTGTAGCAATTCTTGTAAATTTTCTCTGATAGACGAGTCGTCTTCAATCACTAAAATATTCATACGGCATTTTTGGTGTGTTAAGCCGGGATACTTACTTCAAAAGTAGATCCCTTGTTTTCTGCACTTTTGAAGCTAATTTTTCCGTTATGTATGGCAACGAAATTTTTAACTACTACCAAGCCTAGGCCTGTACCTTCTATATTACCCGAGTTAGAAGCCCTCATAAATGCAGTAAACAATTGTTTTTGTTCTGCAAGAGGTATGCCAATGCCAAAATCCTGAATCTTAAAATTTAGTTTATTTGGCGAAAATTCAATGGTAATTTCCGGAAGAGGTTTATCTACAGAATATTTAAAGGCATTGCTTAGTAAATTGCCTAAAATATGTTTCAATAAGTTCTGATCTACTTCCCCTTGGCGTATTTTCCCAATAGTGTGAATTTTCACCTTTTTTTGGGCAATTATTTCCCCAAATGGTTGATCAAGGAGTTCGTTAACCAAGGCAAGAATATCCGTTTTTTCTTGTTTAAATGGTATTTTGCCGGCATCTGTTTTACCAACCAACAATACATCATTCATGAGGGCACTTACACGGTTTATTTGGTTTTTTATGCGCTCTAAATGTTTATCGGTTTTTTCTTTGAGGGCGGCGTCTACATCTTTGGTAATAAGCTCTAATAAGTCTACACTCGATAATATACCAGCCATAGGCGTGCGTATTTCGTGCGAAACCATATTTACAAAGCGTGTTTGCAGCTCATTAAGCTCCCGTTCTTTTTGAATACTTTTAATAAGTTCTTTTTCTGCCTGCTTTTGTTTGGTTATGCTCACACCATAGCCTATCATGTAGCGAAAAGCCCCCTTATTGTCGTATAATGGATTAAATTTTCGCAGTATGACATCCGAGCTGCCATCTGGTTTGGTTAACTCATCTTCCCATTCAATTTGTTCTTTGGCTTGTAGCGCTTGTATAAATTTTTCTCGTCTGGCTAATGCAATCTTTGGATCTTTATCGCGGGCCTCACAATATTCAAAATCGTCTTTCCCTATAATCCACTTCCGCAATTCTTTGTCTTTTATAGCTGTTTTATTCAGATATACGTAGCGATGATCTTTATCGAAAATAGCGATGTCTGCCGGTAAACCTTCCAGCATTTCAGCAGAAAACTCTTTTTCCTTTTCTAATGCAAGTTCCGCATTCTTCGTTACGGTAATGTCTTTGTAAGTCCATATATGGCCGGCAAATGCACCCTCTTTAAAATAGGGCATATAACTAGCTGCTAAATACCGGCCATCAAGTAATGCTAATTCTATATCAACTAATTCTTGTTTTAGGGCCAATGCCTTGTCTATAAAGGCTAAGAATTTTTCGGGTACTTTAAAATAATTTTTAGATTCTTGAGCCATGTTGGCGCAATCGAGCCCTATGAGTGCATGCGGCGGTACTGGTATAGCAAATAAGTCACAAAAATAGTGGTTTGCAAAACTGATTTTACGGTGTTCGTCTTCCGCCAATACCGCTAAAGGCAATTTAAATAATACTTCTTGTGCTCTATTAAATTCGGTTTTTACAGACATGGTATTGCATTCTGTTTTACAGGATTGTATCTAACACTTCTTGCAGCAATTCTTTGTTTACAGGCTTTGGCAAAAAGTGTTGGATGGCTAATTTTTTCATTTTCTCGGCTAGTTCTTCAACTTCACCTGCCGATATAAATACAATTGGCATGCCAAGATGTACTGCTCGTATAGCTGCTGCGGTTTCAAAGCCATCCATATGTGGCATATAAATGTCTAATAAAACCAAGTCAATAGCTTTATTCTTCAGTATCGCTAAACCTTCCTCTCCACTACTTGCACTTTCTGTGGTGTAACCCATAGAATGCACCAGATGCTTTAACACTAAAAGATTAATGCTATCATCATCAATACAAAGAATGGTTTTAGTAGTTGGTGTGTTCATTTGTTTATTCTTCCATTTTGGCCGCTAACTGCGATCGGGAATTTACGCCCACTTTTTGGTAGATGTGTTTTAAGTGTTGGTTTACAGTTCTAGCCGAAATAAATAGTTGATCGGCAATTTGCTGGTAGGATAAACCCGATTTTATGAAGCGTGCAATTTCGCGTTCTCTTGGTGTAAGGCGGTTTATGATGGCGTTTATTTTTTGCATTTTTTGTCCTACACTGGCAATTAATATTCGTGCAGCACTAGGGGAAAGAGCGGCTCCATTGTTTAGCAGACTGAGTAATGCTTCGCTAACGGCATTTAACGACATGTTTTTGGTTAAAAAGCCAGCTGCACCAGTACTAAATGCCGTCATTACACTTTCCTTGTCGTCAAAAGCAGTCATCATAACTATGCGTGTGCCAGCTAAGCGTTCTTGCAAAAGAGGTATTCCTTCAATGCCATTAATTTCGGGTAATTGTATATCTACTAATACAATATCCGGAATGGCTAGGTAATTCGATTTCATGTATGTGAACAAATCAGGAATCGTGCCAAAAGCAAACGTGCAGGTAAATTCATCGCTGCTTTCGAAATACTCTTTGTAATTTTCTAGTAGAAGCTCATTATCTTCAATAAAACCTATTTTAATCGGGTTGTTGGCCATGTGTATCTAGTATAAGTACCTAAAAATAGGTATAAATTAGTATAACACCCAAAAAAAAAGAGCCATTTTTGCTTGGCTCTTTTGATGATAGACACTTGTTTTTAGTCTCTTCTAATTTCTATACTTCGCATTCCGCCACCCATACCGGGCATTTGCATACCCGTATTTGGCATTTGCTGGCCATTAAATTTTTGCAATTTTAGGCTGAAGGTGAGCATGGCATAACGAGCCAAGCGATTGCTACGGGTATCGTTAATACTATTGGCCGTTACCGAACGAGAAATGCTGGTATTTTCATTATACACATCAAATATTTGGAAACGCAACGATGCGGCCTTGTTTTTTAAGAACTGTTTTTCTAAATAGGTGTTCATGATAAACGGATTTACCGCAAACCCACTTGTATAACCTTTGTTCAAGGCTTTGGTAAAATCGGCACCTAAAATCCAAGTTTTGCGAATATAGGCTTTGCCATTAAAGGTTAAATTCCAGGTAGAAACTTTTGTATTTTGTTGTGCTGAGATGCTGTAAGTATTCTTATTAGCAGTATAGTTCACTCCTGGATTTAATTCAATCCATTGGGCAGGATTGAGCTGAAAGCTTGCTCCTTGGCTAATAATTAAGTTTTTGCCATTATTTTTTTGGTCATCAACAAAGTTGATATTGTTGGAATAATTAGCAAATCCGTTGATGCTCAAGGTGTATTTTCGCTCGGCAAATGGTTTAGACCAATTATAAAATCCGTTTAGACTATAAAATCCATTGGTGTTTAAGTAGCGGGTTTCAATTTTGTTGCCGGGTAAGAACACACTATTGCTTACAATTTTATTTTCGGTAAGGGTTACCGAAAAATTAGTGAACCACACATCGCCCTTCTCAAAATTAAAGTTGTTGTATCTAATATTGATGTTGTGGTTAAACTCAGCCTTTAGATTGGGATTACCAACTACCGGGAATTGAGGGTTTGAAACATCGGTTACCGGCTGCAATTGGTTAAATGATGGTTCGTTGTTTCGACCATTATACGAAGCATTAAACTCTTTGGTTTTAGAGAAATTATATGAGTAACGTAAAACAGGTATGATGTTTAATGCTGTTCTGCGATAGCTAGTTTGATTACTTACCGAAGTGCCTGAAAGTAGAGAAGGCTGTACGCCTAAACCCAAACTGTAGTTGTATTTTTTTTGAGTTACCCGGTAATTCATCCCCAATCTGTTGGTCATAAACGAATAGGTATAATCGTTACTTTGTGAAGCAACAGTTGCTAACACACCACCAGGAGTATTGGTGCCTAAAGTGGTTCTGCCATTTTGGTAATCGGCCAAAGAGAAATTCCAGTTAAATTCTAAACTCTCGGTACGACTAAGTGGCTCTATATACGAAATGCCCGAACGGGTAGTAGTATTGGTATTGTTGTTACTTACTAGTTGCCTTTGATACACAGCTATTGGAACTCCAACAGGGGTAGTTTGGTTAATCGCATCGTTTTCTTGCGTGGTATTGTTTTTGCTAAGCGATAAAGTTACCGAAGCAGTACGACCACGTTTTCCAAAACGGTGATTAAACAACGCATCGGCACCAAAATTAGGTGTTTCAGAGCTGCTAATACCGCCATTATTACCGCTTGAAATAAGGCTTGTACCATCTTGCAAAAAGGCAAAAGTATTGGCAGAGGTGCCATTACTTTGCCCTAAATTGAAATATGGAGTTACTTTTAAATAGTTTATGCTATCTATTTTATACTCTAAGTTCCAGTTAAAACGGTGGTTTATACTACTCGTATTGCTAGTGCTATTTTGGTTATTTAGTAAAAATCCACTGGTATTAATATTTTGTTGTTGGGTAGTTCTAAGCACCTCGTTATTACGATTTGCATAGCTATAGTTTCCGTACGATGTTAATTTTTTGCTCCATTCATCGCGGTAGTTTAATCCCACAGAAGCTACTCTGGTTAGGCCATCGCCACCAGCATTGCCTCCTCCGCCACCGATTTGTACACGGGCGCCACCGCCACCACCGCCACCGATTTGTACACGGGCGCCACCACCTCCACCATTAAAATTAAATAGCGATGTATTGGTATTGTTTAAATTTCCTTGTACCGAAATTTGTTGGGTTTTATTAAACATATTGGCCGAAATATTACCTTGGTAACGACCCTCGTTTCCTTGTCCAATTCTACCTTGTGTAAAATACCCGTTGTTTTTGTCAGGCCTAATTTGGATGTTCAAAATTTTCTCTGGATCACCCTCTTTTACCCCGGTAAAGTTCGCTTGATCACCATAATCGTCAATCAATTGTACTTTATCAATTAAATTCGCTGGCAATTGTTGGGTGGCAGTTTTAACATCGCCACCAAAAAAGTCTTTGCCATTTACTCGAACCCTAGTTACTGCTTTTCCTTGAGCCTTTACATTCCCGTCTTTATCAACCTCTACCCCAGGTAATTTTCTTAATAAATCTTCTACCTGAGCATCGTCTTTTAATTTATAATCAGCCGCTCTAAACTCTAAGGTATCTTCTTTAACAGTTACGGTTGGGGTACCCGAAATCACTACTTCATTCAATTGCTTACTCGAATTTTTTAGGTTGATGACACCTAAAGCCAAGTTTCCTTCGCCCTCATTGTACATGTATTTGCGCAAGGCCGATTGAAATCCTAAGCTAGTGATAGATAGGGTAAATTGTCCTGATTTTACTCCTTTAAAGCTAAACGCTCCATCGGCATTGGTGCGGGTAAATAAACTGTCTTTTGCAGAACGTAGTTTAACTGTGGCGGCAATAACGCTTAAGCCCGATGAATCTCTCACGGTGCCACTTACTTCGTAATTGCTTTGTGAAAAGGCAGTTAAACTTATCAAGGATAACAGGAAGAATGATAGGATGTGTTTCATGTGTGTTTTTATTCGTAAGGGCTATTTGCTAGCCAGGGGGTACAATACCCAAAAATTAGTGCTGTCTAATAAGCTGTTTGTTTGCATAGGCCCAGAAGGCGTTCCTCTAAGTCCAATATTCCTACTGACAGCTGTTGGATTAGGCCCTAAAACAAGTCCATTTACTTTAATTTGGCAGGCAAAAATATCATTTTTAGATGGATCTATTTGTAACAATTTCATCGGCAAGGCGTATTCACAAACCAATTCTTCTGCTTCGTTGAGCTGGGCAGAAGCACGAATTCCGAAATCATTCTTCAGAGCAATGGGGCCATCAATAAGGCTGGTAAAACCACGCAATTCAATGCTGTTTAATTGTGCAACTTCTTCTTTAATGGAGGGTCTTTTGGTTCTGCCCAAAACAGGATCATAACGTTTATCTTGTGCTTTTCCGGCAGGAAAGCCTATACTTTCTTGTACTTTTTTTTGCCCTATGGCATTAAAACCCAGGCTCAGTCCCCAATGTATCATTTTTGCTATACTCTCTTTGTTGGCTGTTTTTAGGATCAAAAATAGGGTAGAATCGTTGTTGGCAAAGGCATAACTTATACCCGATACCTTGTCGGTAGTGAACTGATTTTGGTCCCATTCTTTGGCCAAGCCATCCAGTTCAATACTTGTTAAAAAAGCGTTTTTAATTAGTTCTTTCGGCTTTTTTTGTGCTTTTGCATTAGCTCCAACTAGTATAAAACAACAGCAAATGAATAGGCTAGCCCGGGTCAGTAGTGAATTCATAAGAGTAAGATTAAAAGAATAGACAATCGTTTAGTGCGCCATTGAATTTCTTTGCGAAAATACGGTAATAAACGTAAAAAGGAGCCAATCTTTCGAAAGGCTCCTTTTCAGCTTAACATGTGCAAATGGCAAGCTTTCTTCCCGAGCTAAAATGTGCTCTTGCTTTGTTAACGTTGCTTTTGTAGCTGAAGTATATGTGTTATTAGATCTTTGCTTAAAATAAGCAACAATTCTTTATCAAACTTTTTAGTGAGTTGTGTTAGGCTAGGACTTGGTTTCGTTTTCATATGCTTTCTAATTTAAAATAATGAGCAATAAACTTGTATACAGAGCTATACTCTAGAACTATGCCAAACTTGTTTGGGGCTATTTAGCCCTCCAATGCTTTCCCATAGGCTCTTTTTTGTAGCCATATTTCCACAATTTCTACACATGTGGAAATTTAGCACCAAAATCAGTAGAGAAATCTATTAGATTTGCGTTTTAGAACTCTATACGCAATACATGGCCGAATTAAATTACAGTGAAGACAGCATTCGTTCCCTCGATTGGAAAGAGCACATACGTTTACGTCCCGGAATGTATATCGGGAAGTTGGGCGATGGCTCTGCTTACGACGATGGAATTTATGTTTTGCTGAAAGAAATTGTAGATAACTCCATTGATGAGTTTGTGATGGGTTCGGGCAGAACGATTGACATTACCATTTCCGATCAACGCGTTATTGTACGAGATTTTGGCCGAGGCATTCCTTTGGGTAAAGTAATTGATTGCGTATCTAAAATTAATACCGGCGGTAAGTACGATTCCAAAGCTTTTCAAAAATCGGTAGGTTTAAATGGGGTGGGTACCAAGGCTGTAAACGCCTTATCGTCGCATTTTGCCGTACAATCGTACCGCGATGGCAAAACCAAGAAGGCCGAATTTGAAAAAGGGGAATTGACCAATGATGTACCTGAAACCGAAACCACGCAGCGTAACGGTACCTCGGTTACCTTTTATCCCGATGAAACTATTTTTCGGAACTACCACTTTATTCCAGAATTTATAGAGAGCATGATTTGGAACTATGTGTTCCTAAACTCAGGCTTAACCATTAATTACAACGGCGAAAAATTTTTCTCGGAAAGAGGCTTGTACGATTTATTGGTACGCAACACCGATGCCGAAACCATTCGCTACCCCATTATACATTTGGTAGGTGAGGATATTGAAATATCGATGACCCATGGCCAACAATACGGTGAAGAATACTATTCCTTTGTAAACGGCCAACATACCACCCAGGGCGGTACACACCAAGCTGCTTTTCGTGAGGCCTTGGTAAAAACCATCCGAGAGTTTTATAAAAAAGAATTCGATGCCTCCGATGTACGGGCATCTATTGTTTCAGCGATTTCTATCAGAGTGCAAGAGCCGGTTTTTGAATCGCAAACTAAAACCAAATTAGGATCGCAAAACGTCGGCCCCGATGGGCCATCGGTACGAACCTTTATTAACGATTTTGTTAAAAAAGAACTCGACGATTATTTACACAAATACCCCGAAACAGCCGATGCCTTGCTAAAACGCATCATGCAATCGGAGCGGGAGCGTAAAGATATTGCCGGCATTAAGAAACTGGCCAACGAGCGTGCTAAAAAGGCATCGCTGCATAACCGTAAACTTCGCGATTGCAAAATCCATTTCGATGACGCCCACGAACGCAAACAAGAAACCACCCTTTTTATTACCGAGGGCGATTCGGCAAGTGGATCCATCACCAAATCTCGTGATGTGCAAACACAAGCCGTATTTAGCTTAAAAGGTAAACCCCTAAACTGCTATGGCCTTACCAAAAAAGTGGTATACGAAAATGAAGAATTTAACCTCTTGCAGCACGCTTTAAATATTGAAGACGGCTTAGAAGAGTTACGTTACAATAACATTGTAATTGCTACCGATGCCGATGTGGATGGGATGCACATTCGTTTATTGTTGATGACTTTTTTCTTGCAGTTTTTCCCAGATTTGGTAAAAGCCCGCCACCTGTCTATTTTACAAACGCCGCTATTTAGAGTGCGTAATAAGAAGGAAACTATTTATTGCTATAGCGATGAAGAACGCCAACGAGCCATTGCCAAATTAGGTAATAAGCCCGAAATTACCCGATTTAAAGGCTTGGGAGAAATTTCGCCCGAAGAATTTGGTTTGTTTATTGGTAAAGATATACGCTTAGACCCCGTACTGTTAACCAAAGAGCAAAGCATTAAAAACTTGCTAGAATATTATATGGGTAAAAATACACCCGACAGACAGCAGCATATTATTAAAAATTTAAGAGTGGAAGTAGATATTTTGGAGGAAGTTGTAACTGCCGAAGCGGTTTTGCCAACCGAAGAAGAAATCGCTACAGAACAAGCATAGTATACCCAACCGATGAGTGAAGAATTAGACCAAGCAGCCACCCCCGAAAATACCCATAACATCATTCCATTATCGGGTTTGTATGAAAACTGGTTTTTAGATTATGCCTCTTACGTAATCTTAGATAGGGCTGTTCCGCATATTCACGATGGCTTAAAACCCGTTCAACGACGCATTTTACACTCCCTTAAAGAAATGGACGATGGGCGTTTTAACAAAGCGGCCAACGTAATTGGAAATACCATGAAATACCATCCGCACGGCGATGCCTCTATTGGCGATGCCATGGTGCAGTTGGGACAAAAAGATTTATTAATAGATAAACAAGGAAACTGGGGCGATCCCATCACTGGCGATTCGGCGGCGGCACCTCGTTATATCGAGGCCCGTTTATCAAAATTTGCACTCGATGTGGTGTTTAACCCCGATACCACCGAATGGCAATCGAGCTACGATGGCCGTAACCAAGAACCGGTTACGCTACCCGTTAAATTCCCCTTATTATTAGCCCAAGGAGCCGATGGTATTGCGGTAGGTTTGGCTACCAAAATTATGCCTCATAATTTCATCGAACTCATCGATGCATCTATTGAGGTATTAAAAGGCAACCGCCCCAATTTAGTGCCCGATTTTCCTACGGGTGGTATGGCCGATTGTTCGGCCTACAACGAAGGGCAACGAGGTGGCAAAATTCGGGTTCGGGCAAAAATTGTAGAACGAGATAAAAAAACCTTAGCCATTACCGAAATTCCGTTTACCACCACTACCGGCGGGCTCATTGATAGTGTAATTTCAGCTAACGATAAAGGTAAAATCAAGATTAAAAAAATTGAAGATAATACGGCCAAAGACGTAGAAATTATGATTCATTTGGCACCCGGTATTTCGCCCGATGTAACCATTGATGCCCTGTATGCCTTTACCGATTGTGAGGTTTCTGTTTCGCCAAACACCTGCATAATTAAAGACGATAAGCCTTGGTTTATGAGCGTGAACGATATTTTGGTAGAAAGCACCAAATTTACCAAAGCGCTATTAAAACAAGAGTTAGAAATTAAACTCACCGAATTAAAGGAGCGTATTTTCTTTAGCAACTTGCTCAAAATCTTTATTCAAGAGGGGATGTATAAGCATGCCGATTATGAAAACGCTACCGATTTTGAGAATATTGTAGGCGTATTATACAAACTCTTTGCTCCATTTAAAGAGCAGTTTTACCGCGATATTTTACCCGAAGATTTCAAGAAACTAATCGACAAACCGATGAGTAGCATCACCCGTTTTGATGTGAAAAAATCGGATGATTTGATGAAAACCTTGGAGGAAGAAATTAAAACGGTAAACAAACACTTAAGAAACTTAACCGAATACACCATCGCCTGGTTCGAAAAAATTAGAACCAAATACGGTGCCGGCCGAGAGCGTAAAACCGAACTCCGATTATTTGATAAAGTGGAAGCGGCTAAGGTGGCATTGGCCAATGTGAAATTGTACATGAACCGCGAAGATGGTTTTATTGGCACTTCCTTACGTAAAGACGAGTTTGTGTGCGACTGTTCCGACCTTGACGAAATCATTGCTTTTAGAGCCGATGGCAAGTTTACGGTAAGCAAAGTATCCGAAAAAACTTTTGTGGGTAAAGACATTATCCATGCGCAAGTATTTACCAAAAACGACGAACGAACGGTTTATAATTTAATTTATAAAGACGGTGCCAGCGGAACCTCTTATGTAAAACGATTTGCGGTGTTGGGCGTTACCCGCGATAAAGAATACGATTTAACCAAAGGTGGCAAAGGCTCACAAGTGCATTATTTTACCGCCAACCCCAATGGCGAAGCCGAAGTGGTAAACATTGCTCTAAAACCACATGCAAAATTGCGCAAGCTACAGTTTGATGTTGACTTTGCTGAAATTGCAGTGAAAGGCCGTAGCTCTATGGGCAATACCGTTACCAAGTATCCGGTTAAAAAAATCACCTTAAAAACCAAAGGAGTTTCAACTTTATCGGGCCGTAAAATTTGGTTCGATGAGGTGTTAAAACGTTTAAATATTGATGGAAGAGGTAAATACCTTGGCGAATACGATGGCGACGATCAAATTTTGTGCGTAACCAACGATGGCGCCTACGAATTGTGTGGGTTTGAGTTAAGCACCCGGTTCGATGAACCACTTGTGCTCATCGAAAAATACAATCCCGAAAAAGTATACTCGGTAGTGCATTGGGAAGCAAAATCTAAAAATTATTACATCAAACGCTTTGTGTTAGAGCGCACGCCCGAAGGCAAAAAAACACCGTTAATTTCTGAAGAGACTGGTTCTAAATTGGTGCTCATTTCGGGTGCCACTGCTCCCAAAGTAAGCCTCGAGGTTTTAAAAGGGAAAAGCCAAACTCCCGAAACAATTGAACTCAACCTAGCTGAACTAATTGACGTAAAAGGCCAAAAAGCAATGGGCAACCGCTTAAGTACTCACGAAGTGAAACAGGTGTCGTTATTAGTGTCTGAAGAACCCGAACCAATTATAGAAGCCAGCCCAATTCCCGAAGTAGTAGACTTGGAGGAAAGTGCAGCGGAGCTAGAAGAAAATCCAATGCCAAGCACCACAGAACCCGAGCTTGAGGAAGTAAAAGAAATACCTACTCCACAGCCCGAAAAAGCACCTGAAATACCGGAAGAGACAGCACCTGAGCCTATTAAACCGGCTAAAGAAATTGGCTTCGAAATTACCAACCCCGACGATGTAGAAATTGACGACAAGGGTCAGTTGGGTTTGTTTTAAGTTGTACTTATTTTTTAAAGGAAGTCCGAGAAATTTCAATACCTGTGGGCAATAATCTATTCCCCTCATCTTCGGCGGTAACAATAATTTGCTTGGGATTATACGGACTTAGGGTTTTAAAATTCACCCTTTTTGCATTGGCATTCATAATTTGCCCCAAATTTTTGTATTCGTTTTGTTCGGTAATAATCCACACGTTGTAATGATCTTTAGGCGGATTCAGTCTTTCTGTACTAGTTAAATTAAGCGCCACTAATTCCACCACATAATTTTTGTTTTTATCTAGTGTTTTTTTAGCGCTTATTTCGGCGGCTGGGGCCACCGTAGAAACAGGAAATTTGGCAGTAGTAGCACAAGAAGTAATCATCATTACAAAGCCTGCTAGTACATTGGGTAGTTTTTTCATGTTTATGAACTTAAATACCCTTATCATTAAGAATACCTAAAAAATATAACAAATTAATTGCCGAAATGTTTCTTTAATAAAGCAATATAAGATGGCTATTAATTAGTAACCTAATAGTAAATGGTAATTCTTTAGGTACTTTTCTCTTTAAACTCTTTTAAAAACTTAGCTATTTTAGGCGCAATAATTACACTGCAGTAGGGCTGGTAGCTATTTTGGTTGTAGTAGTCTTGGTGGTAGTCCTCGGCGGGATAAACTACAGTTAAAGGGCTTAGTTCCGTCACAATAGGTGAGTCAAAAACATGTTCTATTTTCAGTTTTCGCATTACCCGTTCTGCTGCCTCTTTTTGGGTTTGGTTGGCATAAAAAATAACGGAACGGTATTGGCTACCTACATCGTTGCCTTGGCGGTTAAGTGTAGTAGGGTCGTGGGTATGGAAGAAAATAAGGAGTAATTCTTCTATCGAAATTTGCTGTTCATCAAAACTAATTTCAATTACTTCGGCATGGCCACTGGTACCTTCGCAAATTTCGCGGTACGTGGGGTTGGGGTATTTGCCACCGCTGTAGCCTGAAACTACCTTGCTTACACCCTTTACCCGCTGAAAAACCGCTTCGGTACACCAAAAACAACCGCCACCTAAAACCAGCTTTTCCATATTATTGGTATTGAATATAACTAGGCTGTGGTACCAATTTTACCAATTCTTCTGGGGTCATTAGGCGGTTTGGTGGGTTTTTTATATCGTTTTTATAAAATAATTTAAAGCCTGTAAACTGTACCGGTTCGTTATAAATCCAATGGCGGTAGGTTCCTTTTTTCAATTCGGGAGCTCCCCAACCATCCATGTGCATCACCAATTGCACTTCTGGGTGTAGTTTTATGTTTTTCGAATTGGTAAGCATGCCTTTGGTAAAGCGATGTATGGTAAATACTTTCGGTGGCAAGCCATTTTCTTGTACCAATTTGGCTAAATAAGCTGAACAATAATTGATATCAGCCGCATCGTAGGTGCCAATTTTAGTACCCGGTTTGGCGCCGGTTTTCATCGAAAATTCCGGATCGATACCCAAATGTACTTGCGGCAGTTTTAAATATTTTTCTAAAAGAGGCAGTTCACTTTTGATATCGCTAAGCGCCACCTGTATATCCAAAAATACAATGGCGTTGCGCATTTTAGCAATACTCAATACCGAGTCTATTTGTTTATCGGGCATGCGAAAACGGTATTTTCCGTCTTTGCCACCATCGCCTTGAGCTACCACGGCTATGTAATGTAAGGCCGCTTGTACAGGCGTTTTAGTATCGGCTTTTTCCCAACGTTTTACTTCTTGGTCTAATTTAGCCAGCATTTGTTTAGGAGGCAATTCGCCTAAAATACCCATACGTACCGAATATAAATTCCCGTAGTAGGCCACAATGCGTTTAAAGGGCAAAATAGCCCCAGGTAGCGGATAGGGTTGTTTTTTTACCGGCCATTTTCCGGTAGTATCGCCATTGGCTATGGCTTTTATCTTTTGTAAATAGGCCAAGGTATCTACCGGCGGGTAATTGCCTACGTTTTGTTTCACGTTGCTCGTATCGCTGTTCTCGTTTTTACCTGCAGAGCCTGAACAATTGCTAAACAAGGCGGCACTAAAAAGTATGAGTAAGCTAATTTTTGTTAATTTTTTCATGTGTTTGGTTTATTTAGAACATCTGCCAAAAACACCAAGCGGCAACTTGCAGCCACTGGTAGCTTGCAAATACAATTCTCCACAATGTAGGTTTTGTATGTTTGGCATTGAGCTTTTTAACAGGTTTTCTATAATCACAGAGGAGAAGCCCATGGAGTAGGCGTTTAGAATGAGAAAATGCTCTTCGGGATCTAATAATTGCATTACATCGTGCATCATTTCTTGAATATGATCCTCTAATTTCCATTTTTCGCCATTGGGCCCGTGGCCATACGCTGGCGGATCGAGAATAATGCCGTTGTAGGTTTTGCCACGTTTGAGTTCTCGTTTTACAAATTTGAGCGCATCTTCTACCACCCAGCGAATATTTTCTAGACTCGAAAGCTCTTGATTTTCGTTGGCCCAAGTTACCACTTGCTTAATGGAGTCTACGTGGGTAGTGTCGGCACCAGCAGCTTTGGCAGCCAAAGAGGCCCCGCCTGTGTAGGCAAATAGGTTTAAAATTTTAGGTTCCGGATTTTTAAAACGCTTTACTTGCTGGGCAATAAAATCCCAGTTTACGGCTTGCTCCGGAAAAATACCTACATGTTTAAACGAGGTTAAACCCAAGCGGAACTTAATAGCAATGTCTTCGGTTTTATAGCTAATGTTCCATCTATCGGGAGATTTGGCATTTTTTTTCACCCATTCGCCCGAGGTAGCCGATTTGCCTTTAAAACGGATGTGATGAAGTTTAGTCCAATCCGCCTGAGTCAGTGCTTTTGCCCAAACGGCTTGGGGCTCTGGTCTAATTAAAATGAGTTCGCCAAAACGCTCCAACTTTTCAAAATCGCCGCAATCGAGTAATTCGTAATCTTTCCAGTGGCTGGGGCTTAGTAGTTCAATCATGGTTTATTTCTTGAGCGCTTTCATGAATTTACTAGCAAAAATAAATTCATTGAGCTCAACATTTTTACTGGTAATTATTTCTTCTTTGGTGCCTTCCCACCATTTTTGCCCGTTGTGTAAAAAGATAATGTGTTCGCCAATACCCATTACCGAATTCATATCGTGGGTAACCACAATGGTTGTGGTTTGGTATTCAACGGTAAGTTCGTGTATGAGCTCGTCAATTACAATGGCTGTTTTTGGGTCGAGGCCCGAGTTGGGCTCATCGCAAAACAAATATTTTGGGTTCATGGCGATGGCACGTGCAATGCCTACCCGTTTTTTCATTCCTCCAGAAAGTTCGGCAGGGTAGAGGGCATTTTTCCCGGCTAGGTTTACCCGTTCTAAACAAAAATTTGCTCGGTCTTTTTTTTCTTTTAGGCTTTGGGTAGTAAACATATTTAGCGGGAAAAGTATATTTTCTTCTACCGTCATCGAATCAAAAAGGGCAGCGCCTTGAAAAAGCATGCCAATTTCTTTACGTATGGAGATACGTTCTTCAAAATCCATGGCTGTAAAATCACGTCCGTCGTAAACCACCTTACCTTTATTGGGTTCGTGTAAACCTACCATGCATTTAAGCAAGGTGGTTTTCCCAGAACCTGAGCCACCAATAATTAAATTGGTTTTACCCGGAAGAAATTCGGCAGAAATTCCGTCTAAAACGTGGTGGGTGCCAAAAATTTTATGGATGTTCCGAACTTCTATCATAATAATAACTGAGCGGTTACATAATCGGCAAACAAAATCATGATACAAGAAATAACCACGCCCTTGGTGCTAGAAATACCAACTTCTAAAGCGCCACCCGATGTATAAAAACCTTGGTAAGCCGATACGGTTGTGATGATGAAAGCGAAAATAACCGATTTAACCATGCATACAGTGAAGGTGAAAGGCACAAAATCGGTGGTTATACCGGCAATAAAATCTTGTGCACTTACTGCTCCAGAAAGTGTTCCGGCAATATATCCGCCAAAAATACTGAGGGCAATAGAAATAATTACCAAGAGCGGAATCATGGTTACTGCTCCTAAAATTTTAGGAAGAATGAGGTAGCCCGGAGAGTTGATGCCCATAATTTCGAGGGCATCTATTTGTTCGGTTACCCGCATGGTGCCTATTTGGGAGGCTACGCTAGAGCCTACTTTACCGGCCAATACTATGGCCGAAATGGTTGGGCTTAATTCCAATATAGATGAATCGCGAACGATGGTACCAATTACCGATCGGGGTATTAAGTTACTTACCAATTGAAAAGCAGTTTGTACGGTAGTTACCGCACCTAAAAAAACCGAAATGATGGTGATGATTCCGATAGAACCTATGCCGATGGCCACCATTTCTTTGCTAATTTCTTTCCAATAAATGTTCCACTTTTCCGGTTTGCGGAAAACAGCTTTTAACAGAAGGAGGTATTTGCCTAGTGGCTGAAAAAACATGATTTATTGGATTGTAAAGGGTAAAAATAACAAGCCTTTAACTCTTAAACGAATTAGCAGCCATATTTTTATTTGTATGCTGCAGGTTAATTCTAAAAAAATGGCCTTAACTTCACTGTATGAATGCAGTAATTACCGGAGCCAGCAAAGGAATAGGAAGAGCCATAGCCCTAAAATTGGCTCAAGAAGGATACAATTTGGCACTTTGTGCCCGTAGTTTAACCGACTTAAATAGCCTTCAATCGGATCTACTCCAAATTAGTCCAAACGCAAACATTTATATTGAAGCCCTAGATTGCGCAGACTTGCCGGCACTACATAGTTTTGCCAAGCAGGCCCAAGCCAAATTGGGTTTTGTAGATGTGCTTATAAACAATGTGGGGCAATACCTTCCAGGGAATATTTTAGAAGAGGCCGACGATGCTTTAGCTCTGCAAATGCAAACAAATGTGTACCCTGCCTACACCTTAAGTAAGTTTTTTGGAAAAGAAATGCGCACCCGAAAATCGGGCTACATTATTAATATTTGTTCAATTGCTAGTTTGAACGTGGTCAAAGAGGCTGCTTCGTATAGTGTAACAAAAGTTGCTTTATTAGGTCTTACTACTATACTGAGGGAAGAATTAGAATCCTCGGGCGTTAAAGTAAGCGCCATCTTGCCGGGAGCCACCTATACCTCCTCGTGGGAAGGCACACCAATAGCTCCCGAAGAATTCATTCAACCCGAAGATGTAGCCCAGGCTGTGTGGACTTGTTTAAACCTAAGCCCGGGTGCAACAATAGATCAACTTATATTAAACCCTATATCAAAAGCGTTTTAATTGTATACTCATGGAAAAGAAACTCTACAGAAACACAAGTGATCAAGCTATAGCAGGTGTTGCCGCAGGTTTGGCTCGTTATTTAGAAATTGATGTAACCTGGATTCGTATATTTTTTATTCTAGCTACAATTTTTGGCGCCTCGGGCTTACTCATTTATATTATTTTATGGATTGCCATCCCCGAACAGCCCTTTGGCGTATGGAACATGCCCGGACAAACCGATTATAAAGTAAAAGATACTGCAGCCAATTCTTTTGAAACCGATTATAAAGCCGCAAAATCAAAACGAAAAAGAGAATCTGGTTTTATTTCGGGTATTATCTTAATTGCTTTAGGCTCCTTTTTCTTACTCGATCAGTTTGACTGGGTGCCAGAATGGGTAAGTTTTGGTAAACTTTGGCCTTTGGCATTAATTATTCCTGGCTTAGTGATGTTAGTCAATACAGGTAAAAATACCGAAGCAAAAACAGTTGAAGCTACTGAGCCCGTTACGCCGGTTGCCGAAGAAAAAGCGACTCCTAAAAAGCCGGTAGCAAAAAAACCTACTGTGGCCAAAAAGCCAGCAGCTAGAAAAACTAAAAAAGCAGAATAAGCGTTAAAACCCAAGCATATGAAAAGCGAAAAAATAGTATGGGGAATTACCCTCGTTTTTGTTGGCAGTATTTTATTGCTCGATAATTTTGATGTTATTGATTTCTATTGGCGTTCGGTATGGCATTTTTGGCCACTCATACTCATTTTATCGGGATTAAATTTAGTGTTTGGCAAAGCAAAACAGAGTCCAGCAGGTAAAGCACTTGTTATTTTACTAACCTGTGTAGTTTTGGGTGCTGTTGCCTACGTGGGCAGTACCCGTTCTAATCATAATGCTAATTGGTTTTTTAATAACGATGAGGAACTCAGCGCTAGTGATACCAACCAAGTAAGAACCTTCTCAGAAACGTATAACCCAGCCATACCTAATGCAGCATTAACCATTGAAGGTGGTGCGACTGTTTATGAGCTCAAGGAAGCTACATCTCAACTATTCGAAGCTGAAGTAAACCAATCGTATGGGCAATATACCCTTACCAAATCGAGCACCGATTCTTTAGATAAAGTACAGTTTAAAATGCACGATAGTTCGTGGAATTTAAAAAAATCGAATGCCAACAAAGCGGTATTGCGTTTAAATCCTAACCCTATTTGGAGTATTCAGTTAGATATGGGCGCTGGCAAAGCTGATTTTGATTTATCGGCATATAAACTAGCTGCATTAACCATTGAAGGCGGAGCAGCCGCTTTTGAAGTAAAACTCGGTCAACCCTTAACGCTTACCACAGTTAGCGTAGATACAGGCGTAGCTGATGTAAAGGTGTCTATTCCTGAAAATGCAGCTTGTCAAATTGAGTACGAAGGCGGTTTAACCAGTAAATCGTTCGAAGGATTTGATAAAAAAAGAGATGGTTTATATGAGAGCGCCAACTATGCTGCAGCAGCTACCAAAATTCATATCAAACTAAATGGCGGTTTGTCGTCATTTAAAGTAAATCGCTATTAGTTTGCCTTCATTTTGGGTGGTTGAAAATGGGAAACCTGCTGGTCCATTTTCACTCGAAGAATTAAAAAGCCGGTCAATAAAACCCGGCACCTTCATCAAGTCGGACACGATGGACGACTACAAAGAAGCGCACGAAATTCCTGCAATACGCAGCCTATTGGGCTTTAAAGCTACCATCGTACAACCCCAATATTTTGCTTCGCTTGATGTTCGCCTATTGGCCATGGCTGTAGATTATTTGCTGGTTTTTGGTATTTATAGCGTAGTGGCTTTAGTCTTGCTATCTTTTGCAAATCAGC
This sequence comes from Sphingobacteriaceae bacterium, assembly GCA_044239195.1. GTDB lineage: Bacteria > Bacteroidota > Bacteroidia > Sphingobacteriales > Sphingobacteriaceae > JAIPAN01. Next base: position 30,811 of record JBIIBV010000008.1, read on the forward strand.
AGCTGGTTAAAATTGCCATTGCTCTTTCAGGGATAGTGATTATTCCCATTGCACGTTCTGTTTATGCTGTTTTTATGGAGTGTTCCAAAAAACAAGCCACGCTGGGTAAGCAATTGTTGGGTATAAAAGTATGCGATGAAGAAGGCCGCAGCATTAGTTTTGGCCGATCGCTTTTGCGCAACCTAGGCAAATGGCTAAGTACGCTCACCTTTGGTTTGGGCTATTTATTTGGTTTTTTCGACCGCAAACAACAATGTTTGCACGATAAGTTAGCCGGCACCTTGGTGGTAAAAGAACGCTTACTTTAGGTTACATTGCATCGAACATTTTCTTATTTTTGTTTTCCTAACACACGTGCATGAAGTCTACTAACTCCCCTGAACTAGCAGGAATATACTGTCCATCGGTTCTGCAATACAAGCGTTTTCTTACTAGAGAAGTGCATGTGGGAGATCTGGCTATGGGAGCTAACAATCCTATTCGCATACAAAGTATGACCACTACCGACACCATGGATACCCACGGAACGGTAGAACAATCTATACGCATGATTGAGGCCGGTTGCGAATTGGTACGCATTACGGCTCCCAGCATAAAAGAGGCTCAAAATTTAGCCGAAATAAAAAAAGAACTTAGTAAAAGGGGCTACCACACACCTTTGGTAGCCGATATTCATTTTACCCCCAATGCCGCCGAATTGGCTGCCCGTTTGGTAGAAAAAGTGCGCATCAATCCGGGTAATTATGCCGATAAAAAACGCTTTGAAACTATTGATTATACGCCCCAAGCTTACCAAGACGAATTAGACCGCATTTATAAAAAATTTGCGCCTCTAGTAGCTATTTGTAAAGAATACGGTACCGCTATGCGTATTGGCACCAACCACGGTTCGCTATCTGACCGTATTATGAGCCAATTTGGCGATACTCCACAAGGCATGGTAGAATCGGCCATGGAATTTATGCGTATTTGCGAAGATTTGAACTACCATAATTTGGTTATTTCTATGAAATCGAGCAATCCGCAAGTGATGGTGCAGGCTTACCGCTTATTGGTAAAAACCATGGTAGCCGAAGGCATGAATTATCCATTGCATTTGGGCGTAACCGAAGCCGGTGATGGCGAAGATGGGCGTATTAAATCTGCCGTAGGAATTGGGGCCTTGTTAGAAGATGGCTTGGGCGATACCATTCGTGTATCGTTAACTGAAGATCCCGAGTTGGAGATTCCCGTGGCGCAAGATTTAGTAAGGCGCTATGCTCAGCGCAATCAAGTTACCGAGCAAAGTTCAGCAATTACGTTGCCTACTGAATTTTCTCCATTTAGCTATCAAAAAAGGGTTTCCGAAGAACTAAATACTTTTATCGGAGGACACCAAGTGCCTCGAGTAATTATCGATTTATCAACAAAAAACTTAAAAGATCCGGCCGTATTATCTGATGTGGGCTATCTCTATTCGCCTATTTTAGATAAATACACCATGGGCGAACAATCAGTTGATTTTGTATACCTAGCTGATCAATTACCATCTTTTACTCTTCCCGGAAATTTAAAGCAGCTGTATCAATATCCAACGTGGAAAAAGCTGGCTAATAAAGCGAATTGCCATCCGTTTTACAGTTTGCAAGAATATTTAACCGCGGTAGAAAAATGCCCAGCACTCAATTTGGTAGAACTGAGTTTAGCCGATATGCACAGCGATGCGTTTCAGCAAATACCGTTAGCTAAAACACTCGTTTTTGTGCTTAGCAGCACCGCCGAAAATGCCATGCAAGATCAAAGGCAAGCGTTTTTTCTGTTAGAACAACTAGGTATAAAGGTGCCCGTAATTATCAAAAAAATCTATCCAAATTTAACTGAAAACGAATTTCAATTGTATGCCGCCACTGATGCCGGAGCACTTTTACTAGATGGTTTTGGCGATGGAATTTGGTTGCATGCACCTCAGCTTTCTCCTAAACTACTCCTTAGCACCTCGTTTGGTATCTTACAAGCTACGCGTTGTCGTATTTCTAAAACCGAATATATTTCTTGCCCTAGTTGCGGACGTACTTTATTCGATTTGCAAGAAACTACCCAGCTTATCCGTAGCCGTACCGATCATTTAAAAGGTATTAAAATTGCCATAATGGGTTGTATCGTAAATGGTCCAGGCGAAATGGCCGACGCCGATTATGGCTATGTTGGTACAGGCCCCGGAAAAATTACCCTATACCGCGGTAAAGAGGTGGTTAAGAAAAATGTAAATACTGAAAATGCCCTCGATGAACTGATTGAGATTATTCGTGTAGACGGTAATTGGGTAGAGCTTGCCTTATAAAATTTAGTTAAATAGGCCTCATTGCAGTCCTTTTCAGCCAATTTATATCCATTCTAAATACCGTTGGTTTTACAAAGGACTGACAGTTCCCCTCCTTCAATTTTCTACTTTTGTTTTGTCAAAAAACAGTCTTGAAGAATTTAAAAGTTATAGCCTTTACCCACAAAAAAGTCGATTTAAAAGACTTAGGGAAATTAGTAATCAGCGATGAGTTGATTGAAAGCTATTTGCTATCACTTAAAAATCAATTGGCTATTTCTGAAATCTTTTATATCAGCACCTGCAATCGCATTGAATTTGTATTTACTCATGAAGAGGCATTAAGCCCTTCATTTGTCGAAACTTTTCTGTCTACCTTGTCTGTTGGCGCAGACATTGCTAGGTTGGCTTCACAAGCTGTTGTGTACGAAAGCGTAGAAGCGCTCAATCACTTATTTAGAGTATCATGTTCCTTAGAAAGCTTGGTGGTAGGTGAAAAAGAAATTTTGGCTCAATTGCGTCAATCGTATGAAAAATGCAAGAATTTAGGCTTTACAGGCGATTACCTTCGATTGATAATGGATCAGGTAGTTAAAACGGCTAAATCGGTTTATACCGATACGCAAATTGCGTGTAACCCCATTTCGGTGGTATCTCTAGCTTACCGAGAATTACGTAAAGTAAATACTTTTACCAATGCCCGTGTACTGTTAGTAGGTGCCGGCGAAACCAATCAATTAATTGCAAAATATCTTCAAAAACATAAATATTCAAACTTTGTAATATTTAATCGCACCTTGTCTAAAGCACAGGCTTTGGCTGCCGATTTAAATGGCGAAGCTTTTCCGCTAGAAGATTTAACAACCTATAACAAAGGGTTTGATATTTTAATTACTTGTACAAGTTCCGTAGAACCCATCATTACACCCGAAATTTATACTAATTTATTGGCTGGCGATACCGATAAAAAACTGGTTTTAGATTTAGCCATACCAAATGATACCCATCCGGATGTGTTGAAAAACAATTCTATTCATTTTATCGAAGTACATGGCCTGCAAGAAGTTGCCGAACGGAATAAGCAAGAACGTTACCACGAATTGGTAAATGCCGAAAAAATTATTGAACAACACCTCCAAGATTTCAAACAAATCTTAAAACAGCGTCGTGTTGAGTTAGCCATGCGCCAAGTGCCAGAGCGTATTAAAGAAATAAAAGAAACGGCAATGAACTCGGTTTTTGCAGCAGATATTCAGAATTTAGATCCCAAATCTGTTGTAGTACTCGAAAAAGTAATTGCCTACATGGAGAAAAAATACATCAGCGTGCCGATGGTAATGGCCAAAGAAATTTTGGTAGATAACTGCTAATTTTTCACCAATTTTATAACTTAACCCATTCATTTTCATGAAAGCCAACTCCTTAAAATATCCTTTAATTATTGGAACTCGGGGTAGCGATTTAGCGCTTTGGCAAGCTCATTTTGTGAAAAATAGTTTGGCTGAAATAGGTATTGCTGCTGAATTAAAAATTATTAAAACCCAAGGCGATACTATTTTAAACTTGCGTTTAGATAAACTTGAAGGGAAAGGTTTTTTTACCAAGGAGCTAGAAGAAGAACTGCTAAACGGAAGTATCGATATTGCGGTACATTCTCATAAAGATTTACCCACCACCCATCCTGCGGGTTTAATCATTGCCGCTGTTTCCGAACGGGAAGATCCTTCTGAATTACTGTTGATTTTGAAAGATTGTGTAGACGTACAGCAAAAGTTATCGGTTAAGTTTGGTGGTACAGTAGGCACTTCTTCTAACCGCCGAAAAGCACAATTATTGGCCTTTCGTCCCGATTTAGAGGTGGAGGATTTACGTGGTAATGTGCCTACACGTATACAAAAACTTCGCGATGAAGATTACGATGCCATTATGATTGCCAAAGCAGGGGTCAGCCGTTTAGGTATTGATTTAAGCGAATTTTACGTAGAGGAATTAGATCCTATGGAATTTATTCCGGCACCTGCACAAGGCGTGTTGGCTATCCAGATACGTGAAAATGATACCGATTTAGCTGAATTATTAAAACCTTTGCATCATGCTGCGGTAGCTAAAGAAATTGCTGTAGAGCGTAAAGTATTGCAATTATTTGAAGGCGGTTGCCACATGCCCCTAGGTTGCTATTGCAGAAAAGAAGGCAATATCTACGAAGTATGGACTTCTAAAGCTGTAGATGGCGATGATTTTCCAGATAGATTGTTTTTAGCATCAAGCAGCACCAAAGGCCTTGCCGAAGAAATTGTAGCTAAGTTTAATCCGGAACGTAAGTTTCCGAGCAATGTGTTTATTAGCAGAATGCTGCCCGAAACCAGTTACTTCCGCAAAGCCCTAGAAAAATATCAAATCGAATTGGACGATCGCTCATTAATTAAAATTTTCCCGATTATTAATAAACTCGATCCCTTTATTTTAAAACGAGTAGATTGGGTCTTTTTTAGTAGTAAAAATGCCATTGAATGTTTCTTTTCATTATCTCCTCAATTGCCTAAAAAAGTAAAATATGGCGTAATTGGACGTGCCTCTGAAGAAATGTTGCGACGCTATGGAATTGTGCCCGATTTTAATGGTGAAGAAGATGGAATTGATACACAAGATATTGCTAAAGATTTCGCCAAATTGGCCAACGGCAGTACCGTACTTTTCCCTGGAG
>JBIIBV010000057.1:0-9878 GCA_044239195.1 Sphingobacteriaceae bacterium
TTTTGCTTCCAGATGCGTGGTATTTTGGGCTTTGCAGGATACTGAAATCGGAATTAGCATATTGCTTGAGTATTTTTCCGGTTTTGGCATCCAATTCTACCAAAGTCATTTTATTGCTAAAATCAACTTGAATAGCAACAATTTTTTCACCATTTGGCGACAAGGCAGGGGAGAACAACCTTGTTTTGTGGGTAATTTGCTCGTATTTATGTGTTTTTAAATCCAATACACATATCACATTGAATGTTCGCTTCGAATAGCGTTCATCTACTCTCAATTCATCCCAAACTACTTTATCATGCATAACATGCATATTGGGTTCTTGCTGTATGCCGATAGCTAATAATAGCTTTTCCTTACCATTTTCATCTATTTGTACAAGCTGGCTAGTATATGCTTTGCTATGTTTTAATGCGATAAGGCTTCCATCGGAACTGCGTTGGGGTAATAAATAATCTTCTGCATAATTGACAGTGCGCTTATTTAAAGGACGATATTCAGTGTGCTTAATGCTATTTAATTGTTCTGTCCAGAGTTTAGTAAGCTCTTTTGTAGTTGCCTTATACCACATTTCTGTAGTTAAGCCGGTAAGTTTTTCGCTCGTTTTACTCAAATTGTACAAACGGAATGGGTGATTGGCCATTTGGCGAAGTAGGGTGTCTAAAATAAAATCGCCGTAATCTCTGCGGAGTTTAGTAACCATAAAATAGCCTAAAGGATAATAACCAGAAGTGAGGTCTTTTAGCGATCCCAAGTAGTTTTTGCCATAACTATAGGGCTTATTGCTAAGTAAATTGGCCCTCAAATATAAATTAAAGCTCGGCTGGCGTCCTCTGCCGGCTTCTGTTAATAATGTTTCACTGAGTACGGCATCTCCCTCAAAAAACCAGGCCGGAAGGCTCACGCCAAAGAAGGCAAAGGCTAAAAACTCAAATCCTGGAGCCTGAATGCTGCCAGTTAGCTTGTCTATTTGCACCACGTGCCTAAGTTCGTGTACGGCTAAGCTGTTTAGCCAATCTTGCGAATCAAATTCTTGACTAGGGGTGGCGTAAAATTCAGAATGTCGGGGTGCTAATTGTACAAATCCATTCGACTCTACAGTTTGGTTTTGGAGTATCACTGTAATGCGCTTAGGATCTTTGTTTATAGATCTGCTAACCCGGCCAATCATATAGTCTAAACTGTTTGCCATTCGTTGTGCCTCAAGCTCGAGTAGGGCGGGGTATAATAGCTGAAAATGTTGGGTATTAATTTGCCTCCATTTTAAACCCGGAGGGTTCTGTCCAGCATCGAAAAGTTGGGCGCTTGCTGTTAATGAATTAATGATTAATATAAATAATATAAAAATATTGATTTTCAATAAGTTAATTATTTTATAAATTCTCATTTTATTTATTTGCTATATATTTTAGTAAAGAATAGCATTTCATTTAAATTTTTACTTTCTATAATTTTTATAAATAACTGATTAACTGTTTATTATGAAAAATATTTTAGACAATTTATACCAGCGATTTTACACCATTTATACATAAAATCGCCTGTTTTACAAAGGTGCTAATATTTTAGGAAATTGACTAAAAACCTGTGCAAATCGTATATCAATTAAACTCTTTTATTGTCAAATTATTGCCCAAAAATATAGTCCGAAATTAGAACTACCTAAACCTATTTATAGGCTTAGATAAAGAAAGGTAAATCCACAATCATTAAACCGAAATTTACCTACGGAAATCCTATCCCCCACCCCATGGGTTAGGGGGCTGTAGCGTTAATTTTTTAGATATGATGCTCTTGTTTGCGCAATCTTCGCTTTTCTATCTTATTCTTTATTATGGGAAAAAGAAAGATAGTGCTCAATACAATGCAGGCGCCGGCATAAAACCCAATGGTCATTTGTTCACGCTTACCGAAAATAATGAAGGCCAATATAATGCCGTAAATAGGTTCTAAATTGGTTATGAGGGCTACTTTAAATGCCGTAAGTTCTTTCATTACCGAAACACCTGCTACATAAGCCCCAGAGGTGCAAATGGTGCCCAAAATGAGTAAATAAATCCAATCGGTGGTGTTAAGTAATAAGTCGGCAGTAAAGCCATGGGTATAAAGTAGGTATAAAGAAACCCAGAACCAAGCGCCAATAAGTTCGTAAAAGGCTATAATTGGTGCGGGTCGGTTTTTTACTTGTTTACCATTTATAATAGAAAATATGCTTGCCAATAGCGCACTGGCCAATCCACAAATAATTCCCCAGGTATAATTTGTCTCAAACTTAAAAATGAGGTAAATGCCACTAATAATGAATAAGCCGGTTACAATTTCGAGCTTCGATATTTTTTTACGTTCGATAATGGGTTCTAAAATAGCTGTAAATAGTGTTAGTGCCGACAGGCAAACCAAGGCTACTGATACCGTGGCTATTTTAATGGACAAGAAGAAGAGTACCCAATGACCAGCAACAATTGCTCCAGTAAAGAATAACTTCAAGAATGTATCCTTTGATACCCAAATGGAGGTATTGGTAAATTTAAAATAGATGCCTAGCGTAATAAAGGCTATAAGTACGCGGTACCATACCAGTGGAATGGCAGGGGTAGAAATGAGTGCCCCTAAAATGCCTGTGAAGCCCCAAACCACCACTGTGAGGTGTAAAATTAGTAAGTTCCGGTTTAGTGCAGATAGCTTATGCTGGCTCATTCGCTTATTTTGGGGCCCGTTTTAATAAATAAATACCAAGGCATCCAAAAATTATATTAGGTATGCAAACGGCAATAAAGGGATACAACGCACCCTTAAGTGCAAACATGGTTGAGAATTGCATGAATAAAATGTAAGTAAAACTGAGGAATATGCCTATACCTAAAGAAATACCAACCCCACCACGTACTTTTCTTGAAGATAATGAAACCCCCATAAGCGTAAGTACAAAGGCCGAAAATGGGTACACAAAACGTTTGTATTTTTCTAGGAGTAAATTATCCATAACTCCAGTTCCCCTCATGTCTTCTTTCCGAATGCGTTCGTTTAGTTCTCCCATATTCATGGCCTGGTACACATTGTCGTATACCTTAAAATCACTCGGATTCATATCTAAAATGGTGTCTTTCTTTTGACCATAGTCCATTTTTTCCTTTAAGCCATTAATTCTACGTATCGAATAGTTATCTATACTCCAGGAGTGTTTCACCGAATCCCATACAATGCGATCGGCTACCCATTTTTGTTCTAATTTTTGACCCTTAAACTTATCTAGCGTAAAGCGATAACCTATTTTATTTACGTTGTCAAAATTCTCAATGTATACGTAGGTATTCTTATCTAAACGCATATTGGTATACATTTTAGAGTTAAAAGATACCGGTTCTATATAGGTGTTTTCGAAATCAATTTTAAGTTGATTGGTTTCTGGAATGATAAACAGATTGAAAATGAGGGAGAAGAAGAAAATAACCGAAGAAGCGATAAAATACGGACGTAAAAAACGCATGAAACTTGCTCCACCACTTAAAATAGGCACAATCTCGGTTTGGTCGGCCATTTTTGCCGTAAAAAAGATTACCGCAATAAAATTAATGAGCGGCAAGAGCATGTTTAGGTAGAAGGGCACGAGGCCCACATAGTACTGAAATATAATTTTGCTGAGAGGGGCGTGGTACTCTAAAAAGTTGTCTAACTTCTCAGAAATATCGAAAATTACAATTACCACGCTAAAAATAGCCATGGTAAACACAAAGGTACCGAGGTACTTTTTAATAATATACCAATCAATAATTTTGATCCGATCCATTATAAGCGTTGTGCCAATTGTTTAACCATTTTGTTTTTCCAGTCGTAAAAAGTGCCCGCAATAATTTGGCTACGAGCCTCTTTCATCAACCATAAATAAAAATGCAAGTTATGCAAAGAAGCTATTTGTGCAGCTAAAATTTCTTTCGATTGCATTAAATGACGTAAATAAGCCTTTGTATACTGCGTATCGGCAAACAATTCACTATCTGCTTCTAAAGGCGAAAAGTCGTTTTTCCACTTTTCATTTTGAATGTTGATGATGCCATTGCTCGTAAAAAGCATGCCGTTACGGGCATTTCGGGTAGGCATTACACAATCGAACATATCTATACCAAGCGCAATGTTTTCGAGCAAATTTACCGGCGTGCCTACGCCCATTAAGTAGCGTGGTTTATCTGCGGGTAGAATGTTGCAAACAACATCGGTCATTTCGTACATTTCTTCGGCAGGTTCGCCTACAGAAAGCCCCCCAATGGCATTTCCTTCGCGGTTAAAGCTGGCAATGGTTTCTGCCGATTTTATGCGTAAATCTGTATAGGTAGAGCCTTGTACAATGGGAAAAAGGGTTTGATTGTAGCCATATTTTGCTTCCGTACTATCAAATCGATCGCAACAGCGTTTCAACCAACGATGCGTCATTTCCATCGATTGGCGTGCATAGGTATAGTCGCAAGGGTAGGGCGTACACTCATCAAAAGCCATGATGATATCGGCACCAATGGTCCGTTGAATATCCATTACACCCTCGGGCGTAAACAAATGTTTAGATCCATCTATATGTGACCGGAAAGTAACACCTTCTTCTTTAATTTTTCGAACACCAGAAAGCGAATACACCTGGTAACCACCGCTATCGGTTAAAATTGGCCCATTCCAGCCATTAAATTTGTGTAATCCGCCTGCTTGTTCAATCGTATCTAGCCCAGGGCGTAGGTATAAATGATAGGTATTGCCTAGTATAATTTGGGCTTTTATATCTTCTTTAAGCTCTCGTTGATGTACGGCTTTTACTGTGCCGGCGGTACCAACGGGCATAAAAATTGGCGTTTGGATAGTTCCATGGGCCGTTTCAATTTCGCCCGCCCGGGCCCTAGAATGTGCGTCTGTAGCTGCTAGTGTAAACTTCATGAATAGGATAGAGTTTGCAAAATAGCAAAAAAATACCTGTATTTAGGGCTTTTAATTTTCAATTTAGCCCCAAAATGTGTTAAAAAAATAACAAATTTGCAGGCCCAACACAGCAAATTATTTTATGGCTTTTATTACGCAGCAACTAACAGATACTTCTGTGCTTTCTCTCATACTTTTCAGCCTATTAATTGTTGTAACATTAATTCAGTTCTATCAGCTGATTTTTGTACAACTACGCTTAGCAAGGTATCCTATTAAAAAGAAAGAAGTGGGTGCAAAAAATCCCATTTCGGTAATTGTATATGCCCGAAATCATGCTGCGTACTTAGAAAAAAACATTCCCGAATGGCTGAGCCAAGAAGATGCAACATTTGAGTTGGTATTGGTAAATGATTGCTCTTGGGACGATACAGAAGACCTTTTAAGAAGTCTTGCCATTACCTATCCACAAGTAAAAATAGTGAATGTACCTATAGACGATCGATTTAGACGAACTAAAAAATATGCCCTAACGCTTGGTATTAAAGCGGCGCAATACGAACACATTTTATTTATTGAGGCAGATTATTTGCCACGTTCTAAGAAATGGATAGCGCACATGCAAGCCAATTTTACCGAAAATACCGAGCTGGTATTAGGCTATGTACCCTTTCCTGCGGGTGCTACTTTTAGCAGCTTACTTTGCCGTTTCGATCATTTTATGACGGCTCTCTATAGTCTTTCTTTTGCCATTAAGGGAAAAGCATTTAGTGGTTATGGGCAGAATATAGCCTTTACCAAAACCACTTTTTTTGCAGGGAAGGGCTATGCCTCCCATATGCATTTAACCTACGGAGAAACTGATTTTTTTATCAATCAACATGCCACTCGTAAAAATACTAGGGTTGAAATAAACCCTGGTAGCCATGTGCTTACCGATAAAAAACAGAGCTACGCACAGTTTGTAAAAGATAAGTTTACCCGTATGGATACACAGAAGCTATTTACACTGGGCAATCGCTTGCGGGTACATGTGAGTGTGTATTCTGCTATACTATTCTATTTAATGAGTGCAGGATTGTTGCTTCTTGGTTTCAGTTGGCCAATAGTACTTGGTATCTATTTGTTTCGTTTATTCTTACAATATTCGGTGTATTTTAAAATTGCAAAACGCTTAAAACACCCGAATATACAATGGGCAATGCCTATTTTAGAACCGATCTATTTGCTTCAAAGCATGGCACTTAGAGCGGTATACCTTATTAAAAACAACAGCTAGTGAAACCCAGCGTACAAGACATTTTTCAATATTTTCCGAATCTGAGCACCGAACAACAAAAGCAGTTTGAGGCATTAGATGAGTTGTATCGTTTTTGGAATGCGCAAATCAATGTGGTTTCGAGAAAAGATATCGATATGCTCTACGAGCACCATGTGCTCCATTCTTTAAGTATTGCCAAAGTATTAGAATTTTTACCTGGAGAAACGGTGCTCGATGTAGGAACAGGAGGGGGTTTCCCGGGTATTCCTTTAGCCATTTTATTCCCTGAAACCTCTTTTCATTTGGTAGATTCTATAGGTAAAAAAATTAAAGTGGTGCAAGAAGTAGCCCAAGCCCTTGGTCTCAAAAATGTACAAGCTAGCCATATGCGTGCCGAAGATGTAAAAGGTACGGTTGATTTTGTGATTTCAAGAGCGGTTACACAGTTAAAAGATTTCTACCCGTGGGTACGAGCCAAACTTCGAAAAGGGGGCAAAAATACCCTTGCTAATGGGGTTTTATACCTCAAAGGGGGCGATTTAACCGAAGAATTGGCAGCAGCCAAACTCAAAGGCGTTCAACAATTTGCAATCACAAAATACTTTCCTCAAGATTTTTTTCTTACAAAATACGTTGTGTACTTCGAAGCACAATAACGTAGCGTGTCAACAGAATATTTATTAGCCTTAACCCGCATTCCGGGTGTAGGAGCTGTATTGGCTCGTACACTCCTTAGCCATTTTGGAGCCGCTGAAGCCATTTTTAATGCTTCCTACAAGCATTTGCTCCATGTAGAAGGTATTGGTCCTCAATTGGCTCGTAATATTCGTCAATTTGATGAATTTGATGCTTGTGTTGCCGAGTTAGCATTTGCCAACGATCACGGTATTCAATTACTGGTTTTGGGCGATGAAAAGTATCCGAAAAGACTCTCTTATTGTTACGATGCACCTCTTGTTCTTTTTTTTAAAGGCCAGGCCAATTTAAATGCTCAAAAAATAGTGAGTGTAGTAGGTACCCGGAATGCTACTGCCCATGGAAAACTAATTTGCGACGAATTGGTAAAAGGGTTAGCCGAATATGGAGCTTTGGTAGTGAGCGGCCTGGCTTATGGTATAGATTCCGCAGTACATAAGGCCTGTGTTAAATACGAATTACCCACGCTCGGGGTTTTGGCGCATGGGCTCGATCGAATGTACCCCAATGCACACCGGAAATTAGCCGCAGAAATGCTCCAACATGGGGGTTTATTGACCGAATTTCCATCACAAACAATTCCCGATAGAGAAAATTTCCCAAAACGCAATCGCATTATTGCCGGCTTGGCCGATGCTACCATTGTGGTGGAGGCCAATAGTAAGGGTGGGGCACTCATTACGGCAGATTTAGCCAATTCTTACGATAGAGAAGTATGCGCATTCCCCGGCAGGGCTACCGATGAATACAGCCGGGGTTGCCACGATCTTATTAAAACAAATAGAGCACACTTAATTACGCAAGCAGCAGACGTAGCTTCGTTATTAGCTTGGGATATAACTAGTCCAAGTAAAAAAGAGCTAAGCCAAGCTAATTGGTTAAGCAGATCTACCGATGAACAAGTAGTTTTATCACATTTAGCAGAATTTGACGGTATAGCTATTGATACTTTACTGTTAAATACCGGCTTTTCGCAAAGTAAAATTGCTTTACTGCTCCTCGATTTGCAAGTATCAGGTATGGTGCGAATAGTACCCGGAAATAGGTGCATTTTGCTATAAAAAAAGCGAAAATCTGAATAGACCTTCGCTTTTTATAGAAGTAAAAATACACTGCAATTATAGTTTCAACATATAGCCTAAAGAAACACTAAAACTGCTATTTTTACTATTCAATGCTTCGGTTAAGGTTTTTGGTGCATTATCACTTAAGCCTAATTTATAGCCTAAACCCAAACTCAATCCACCTTTTAAATCTAATCCAGTTAATAGGTTTATTCCGTAATCGGTAGGTTTCATGATGTCATCAACTGTATTGCCAAATTTTATTTTTTCGCTAATACCGCTCGATTTTATCTTACCTGAAAGGGCATAGGCTGCATAAGGGCCACCACCTAAATAAAACGACCCGATTCCTAAATCTGCTCGGCCCAAAATATTTAGAGGAACTTCCGCATACATCAAATTGTAGGTTACTTTATCAACCCCAGAGCCTAAATTTCCGGCATGCCCATTTAGTATTAAGCCCGGTTGAAGTGATAATTTTCCCAAAAACGGAAATTCTATTACTCCGCCAAAGAAATAACTCGTACTCGATGATTTTAATACATTTCCTAAAGTTTTGTCTTGGTAATCTATTTTAGAAAAATTAACGCCTGCTTTTGCACCTACTCTAACCTGAGCACTTGCCATAACCACCACCGAGGCCATTAAGGCACTTAATATTAATTTTTTCATGATTTTTTAATATACAACGCTTTAAAAGGCTTGGGTATTGCCCTTATCAAGAAATTGTGTTCAGTATTTTTTGGATGACGAGCGGTTCGCTGAGTTGGTTCATTCATGCAAAATCGCCACGGTGACAAGGTTTATTGCCATAAACAGAGCAGGGGCGGCAGGCTAAATTTATTTGTACGCAGTTGGCAAGGTTTTGCCCGTAGCCTAAAAAACCAGCATTGGGGTGGGTGGCACCCCAAACAGAAACTACAGGTATGCTTTTTAAGGAGGCTAGGTGCATGCCCGAAGAATCCATGCTGAGCATGACGTCTATATTGTAAATGAGGCTCAGCTCTTCGCTTAAATTTAATTTTCCGATGAGAGAGGTGATATTTTCATGAGGTATCGCCCACTTTTCTGCTAACAACTACTAGGGTAAGATTGGGGTAGTTTGCCAAAAGTTTTTGCAATACGGGTACAGTCATGGCTACATCGACCATGGCCGAAAAACGTAAAACTAGAATTTTTGCAGGCTGGGGCATTACTTGGAATCTTTGTACAATACCGGATTTAGGCTAGGGTCGTTGTACATTTTCATTTGTTTATACACTTTCATGTACTTATTTCCCGCTTCAATATCGGCTAGCAATTCATCAATACTTTTCGATAAATCTACCCGTTGCTCCAATAAAACGTCTAATTTTTTCTGGCAGGCGGCACGATGTTATGGGCTGGCGCTAGTTCGGTTGGCTTCTTCGGCCATGTGGTAAATTTTTAATGCCAAAATAGAGAGGCGATCAATGGCCCAAGCCGGACTTTCAGTATTTACCGTCGCATTCGCTTTTACTTGGGTGCCTTTAAATTGTACTAAAAAATAGCTATCAATGTATTCTACCAAATCGGTGCGTTCTTGGTTAGAAGCATCTATACGGCGTTTCCAAACCAGGGCTTCCTCGGGAGCAATGCTGGGTTCACGCACTTCATCTTCCATATGCCATTGGGCGGTATCAATCCAGTTTTTAGCATAGAGCAAAAACTCAATGCTACCACTTTTATAGGGGTTTTCTGGTTTTAAATCGATGTTATTATGGATGTGATAATCGGCAATGGCCTGCTCGAAAATGGAATTACAACGTGTACTAATCATGGGGTAAAATTAGGGTTTTATTTTAGGCGGGCTTGCTGTTTTTGAAAAATGTATCAATTTCTGCTAAAGAAAATGCATTTAAACAGTTCTTGGCGGTTAAGCCACCTTTACGTCCTACCAAAACGCCGTAGTGCATGTCTAAAAATCCCTCGGTTCGGTG
>JBIIBV010000009.1:0-35130 GCA_044239195.1 Sphingobacteriaceae bacterium
TGGAAGGGTTACTTTTTAAAAAAGTAAATCACCTGCTCGGATGGTGGAACTGGTAGACACGCAGGACTTAAAATCCTGTGCCCTTAACAGGCGTGCGGGTTCGATTCCCGCTCCGAGTACAAAAGCTAAACTTAGGTTTGGCTTTTGTTGTTTATAGACCGAAATTACTCTCCTATCCCCAATACATCATTTTACTGAGGAATTTTAAAATAAATTTGGAATTGATAAATCTATTATCGTATATTTACGATATATAATTAAACTATGGCACAAAACAAAAAAGCAGACTTTAGTCTTAGCGATCAGGAAATGGCTAATTTTGCCAAAGCGCTCTCCCACCCTGCTCGGATAGCCATCATCAAAATACTGGCCGAACAACGTTCCTGCATTTGTGGCGAAATTGTAGAGGTGTTGCCTTTGGCACAATCAACCGTATCGCAACACTTAAAAGAATTGCAGGAAGCGGGCTTAGTACAGGGAACAGTCGACGGTAAGAAGTCTTGTTATTGTATCCATTGGGAAAATTTCAATAAATTCTCCTCCGCAATTGGCGGCTGGTTTAATGATCTCCATATTCAATCATGCAATTGTTGTTAATTAAATAAAAATATCATGGAAAATAACCAATTTCCCCGCATGCATGTCAGCTTGTATGTAAGCAACCTGGCTGCCACCGTAAATTTTTACAATTCATTTTTTGGCCAACAACCGGACAAAATTAAACCCGGCTACACCAAATATATATTAGAAAAGCCATCTTTAATTATCTCTTTTGTAGAGAATCAAGAACGTGTAAAAGCAAATTTTGGACATTTAGGTTTCCAAATAGATACACTGGAAGAACTCAATGAACGTTTAGCTGTGGCTAAACAAAAACAATTAATAAGCAAAGAAGAAATGGGAACGAATTGCTGCTATGCCGTTCAAGACAAATTCTGGGTAAGCGATCCAGATGGCGTACAATGGGAAGTATATTATTTCCATGCTGATGCCGAATTTAACGATCCGCATTATGAAAAACAATCGGCAGTCGCCTGCTGCACACCAAAACAAGAAACTCAAAAAACTGGCTGCTGCTAAACCTGAATTTATCACCACATGAACGCGAAACTCTCCTTTTTAGACCGATATCTCACCCTTTGGATTTTTTTAGCAATGGCCTTGGGTGTGGCATTAGGCTACTTTATACCTGGAACAGAAGCTTTTATTAATTCTTTTCAATCGGGAACTACCAATATTCCTTTGGCTATTGGGCTTATTCTAATGATGTATCCTCCTTTAGCTAAAGTAAAATTCGAGGAATTACCCGAAGTTTTCAAAAACACCAAAGTATTAGGTATTTCTCTGCTTCAAAATTGGATTATAGGTCCCGTATTTATGTTTGTTTTAGCTATTGTATTTTTAAGGGATTATCCAGAATATATGACTGGCTTAATCATGATTGGTATTGCCCGTTGTATTGCCATGGTTATAGTTTGGAATGATTTAGCCAAAGGCGATCGCGTTTATACGGCAGGTTTAGTTGCTTTTAACTCTATTTTTCAGGTACTTTTTTATAGTGTGTATGCTTGGTTTTTCATCACCAAACTCCCTCCTTTATTGGGCTTAAAAGGGTTTGAAGTAGCCGTTACCATCAAACAAATTGCACAGAGTGTATTCATTTATTTAGGTATTCCTTTTATTGCGGGATGGCTTTCTAGAGTGCTAATTATTAAAACAAAAGGTAGAGAATGGTTAGAAAACGTTTTTTTACCGGCAATAAGTCCAATAACCTTAATTGCTTTGTTATTTACCATTGTGGTGATGTTCAGTTTAAAGGGGCAACTCATTGTTGAAATTCCGATGGATGTTCTACGAATTGCTATTCCGCTTGTTATTTATTTTGCCGTGATGTTTTTTGCGGCCTTTTATTTGGCGAAAAAAGCGGGTATCAATTACGAACGTTCCACATCCCTGGCTTTTACCGCTGCTGGTAATAATTTCGAGTTAGGTATTGCTGTAGCTATTGCGGTGTTTGGCATACATTCCGGTGTGGCATTTGCCGCTGTTATAGGCCCATTAATTGAGGTGCCGGTGCTTATTTTATTAGTGAATTGGGCATTAAAACAACAGAAGAAATTTTAAGTATGAAAAAAAAATTTCTGTTCGTTTGTATCGAAAATAGTAACCGTAGTCAAATGGCACAGGCTTTTGCTAAGATTTGGGGAGGTGAAGAAGTCGAGGCATACAGTGCAGGTTCCCGTCCATCGGGAAAAATAAACCCAAAAGCGATTGCGTCTATGTCGGAATTGGGTTATGATTTAAGCACGCATGATTCAAAATCATTAGACGAAATTCCTGCTATTCAATTTGATTATGTAGTTACCATGGGTTGCGGTGATGCTTGCCCTTGGGTGCCGGCTATTCAGCGTATAGATTGGCAGATACCCGATCCGAGAGAAATGGAACCTACGGATTTTAATGCTGTACGTGATCTAATTTCTGAAAAAGTGAAAGAATTAATTAACGCTTAGTATCGGCGTAGCCAAATACTTTTTGCAATAAAGCACTGCCTCTTGCACCAGCATTTTGTCTAATTTTCAATTCTTCTAAAGCCACTTCATGGAAAAGTCCATCTATGGCTTTTTGAGTCACATACCCTTCTAAATCGGGGTTAATTTGAGTAACCAATGGAAGTTTATTATAGCGTGTCATTACATCGCCCCAATACTGGGTAGCACCCACCTTGGCTAAACTAGCTTGAATAATTGGCTGAAATTTTAGGCGCAACTCATCGCTGCTTACCCGTTTAAAATATTGGGTGGCTCCATCTTGTTCTTTGCCCAGCAAAATTTTACTAGCATCGGCAATGGTCATTTGTTTAATAGCCGAAACAAAAATTGGTTTTGCCTCTTTAGCAGCGTCTTCGGCAGCCTTGTTTAAACTCAAAATAACTTGATCTGCTAAAGAATTCAATCCTAAATTTCTAATTGTTTTTTCTACTTTTTGTGCTTCTGGGGGAAATAAAATTTTAACGGTCGTATTATTAAAAAAGCCATTTTCTGCCGAAAGTCGGCCGGTACCCGCAGAAACTCCCACTTCTAGCGCTTCTTTTAAACCAAAACCCATTTCATCGGCAGTTGGGCTACTTAGGGCAGCCTTCGCTTTGTTTAAGAGATTCCCGAATTTTCCTTGATTTTGTGCAGCGCAATTCGTGCATAGCAGTAGGCATATGGCAAATGAAATACTATATATTGTTTTCATATTTTTTATGAAGTTACTAAATAGCTAACGCTTTTTTAGGATGATAACGTATTTAAGCATTCCAAAGTTCAGGAATTGACTTCCGATTGACGTTTTGAGAAGAGATTAGCGCACAAAAAGGTATATATTTGCACCTAATGAGTAAACACGGCAGAATTTTAGTCGCTATGAGTGGTGGTGTAGACAGTTCGGTAGCATCGGTAATGTTGCACGAGCAGGGCTATGAAGTGATTGGACTTACCATGAAAACTTGGGATTATGCTTCTGCTGGTGGCTCTTCCAAAGAAACTGGTTGCTGCAGCTTAGATAGTATTAACGATGCCCGTTCGTTGGCCGTAGGGTATGGCTTTCCGCATTATATTTTAGACATACGCGAAGAGTTTGGCGATTTTGTGATTGATAATTTTGTAGATGAATACTTAGCCGGCCGCACCCCTAACCCCTGCGTACTCTGCAATACCTATATTAAATGGGAGGCCTTGCTAAAACGTGCCGATAAGCTCGATTGTGAATTTATTGCTACTGGACACTATGCCAACATTAGGCAACAAGATAATGGGCGTTACGTAATTTCTAAAGGAAAAGACGAGCATAAAGATCAATCTTATGTACTTTGGGGCGTTTCTCAAGAAAATTTAGCCCGTACAAAATTTCCTTTGGGCAGCTATGCAAAATCAGAAATTAAACAAATGGCTTTAGATATGGGCCAGGTAGAATTGGCTAACAAATCGGAGAGTTATGAAATTTGTTTTGTACCCGATAACGATTACCGTGCATTTTTACGGCATAAAGTGAGCGATTTGGATGTACGTATTGGCCCTGGAAACTTCGTATTAAGTAATGGAAAAGTGGTAGGTAAACACTTGGGCTATCCGTATTATACCATTGGCCAGCGCAAAGGTTTAGGTATTGCACTTGGCGAACCCATGTTTGTTACCCGTATTTTACCCGAAAGTAATACGGTGATGCTAGGCACACAAAATGAGTTAGAGCAAGTTAGCGCAAGGGTAAAAAATCTCAATTTGGTGAAATACGAAAATATTTTAAGCCCATTGGAAGCGGTTACTAAGGTTCGTTATAAAGATGCCGGCACCTTGAGTACTATTTTACAAGATGGTAACGAATTAAAAATTGACTTTCATCATGCCGTTTCGGGCATAGCTCCTGGACAATCGGCGGTATTTTACGAAGGCAGTGATTTATTGGGTGGTGGATTTTTGATGTAAAAACTTCTGGCCTCAAAAAATATTCGCCCAAAAGAGCACCTAATTTTGCATTCCTTATTATAATGTCTTTATTTGCACAAATTACATTTCTACCAAATGGCGAAAAATTTACTGATAGTGGAGTCACCGGCGAAAGCCAAAACCATAGAAGGATATCTAGGCAAAGATTTTCTTGTAAAATCGAGCTATGGACATATCAGAGATTTGGTAAAAACTGACGAGGCTATTGATACCGCCCATAATTTTGAACAGAAATACGAAGTTCCGTCCGACAAGAAAGCGGTTGTAAGCGAACTTAAAAAACTAGCCAAAGAAGCCGAAATGGTATGGCTAGCATCCGATGAGGATCGCGAAGGAGAAGCCATTTCTTGGCACTTATTCGAAACTTTAGGTCTTAAAGAAGAGAAAACAAAACGCATTGTATTTCACGAGATTACCAAACCGGCTATTTTAAAAGCCATTGAAAGTCCGCGAAGCATTGATTATAATTTAGTAAATGCCCAACAAGCCCGTCGTGTTTTAGACCGCTTGGTGGGTTTTGAATTATCGCCCGTACTTTGGAAAAAAGTAAAACCTTCACTATCTGCCGGCCGGGTACAATCGGTTGCGGTACGTTTAATTGTGGATAGAGAGCGTGAAGTAAATCAATTTAATGCAGAAGCTGCTTTTAAAGTAGTGGCCATTTTTTCTACCGATAGTGCTAAAGAATTATTTAAAGCCGAATTAGGCGAACGTTTTAGCCAAAAAGGAGAAGCGGAACAGTTTTTAAACGATTGTAAAGCCGCCATTTTTACCATTACTAGCTTAGAAACAAAACCCAGCAAACGGAGTCCGTCTGCACCTTTTACCACTTCTACCCTACAACAAGAGGCTAGCCGTAAATTAGGTTTTTCGGTGGCACGAACCATGTCGGTGGCACAAAAACTATACGAAGCAGGTAAAATAACCTATATGCGTACCGATTCGGTAAACCTATCGGATACAGCTTTGGGTGCTGCAGCCAATGAAATTAACTCGTCTTTTGGCGAAAAATATCACCAAGTACGAAAATACAAAACCAAATCGGCCGGAGCCCAAGAAGCACATGAGGCCATTCGTCCAACCTATTTTGAGGTACACACCCTAAACGGCGATCCATCAGAAAAACGTTTGTACGAATTAATTTGGAAACGAGCCATTGCCTCACAAATGGCCGAGGCTGCTTTTGAAAGAACTACCGCCAAAATTGGCATTTCTACCCGTAAAGAAGAACTAATAGCCCAAGGCGAAGTATTAAAATTTGATGGTTTTTTAAAGGTTTACATGGAATCGACGGACGAAGAGGACGAAACCGAAATTACCGCAGAAGATACTAAACAAGACGCTATTTTGCCTCCACTAGCTAAGGGACAAAACCTAAACTTAAAAGAATTAACAGCTACAGAACGTTACTCACGTCCGCCGGCCCGATATACCGAAGCCAGCTTGGTAAAAAAATTAGAGGAATTGGGTATTGGTCGTCCATCTACCTATGCTCCTACCATTTCAACGGTTCAAAACCGTGGCTATGTTGTTAAAGAAGATAGAGATGGCAGAACCCGTAATTACGAGGTATTAACGCTTAAAAACGGAACTATTAGCGGCGAAACTCTCACAGAGAATACCGGAGCAGAAAAATCGAAATTATTCCCAACAGATATTGGTGCCATTGTGAACGATTTCTTGGTAGAACATTTCAAAGGTATTGTAGATTTTCACTTTACCGCCAAGGTGGAGAAAGAGTTTGATGATATTGCCCAAGGCTTAACCAATTGGACAGCCATGTTGCGTAATTTCTATGACCCTTTTCATGCAGAAGTGCAAAATACCCTCGATAATGCAGAACGAGCCAACGGAGGCCGTGAATTAGGTATAGACCCCGTTTCGGGAAAAACCATTTCGGTACGAATTGGCCGTTTTGGACCTTTTGTACAAATTGGCGATACAGAGGGCGAAGAAAAACCACGTTATGCCAGTTTGCGTACCGGGCAAATGATGGAAAGCATTAGCCTAGAAGATGCTTTAGAACTATTCAAATTACCCAAAACTCTTGGTCAGTTTGAAGATAAAGACATGGTAGTTGCCATTGGTAAATTTGGTCCCTATGTACGCCATGATGGGGCATTTTATTCTATTCCAAAAGAGTTTGATCCACATACGATAAAAGAAGCCAAGGCTATTGAAATAATTCAAGAAAAACGCCAAAAAGATATTGATAAGCTCATAAAAGTATTTGATGAAAATCAGGATGCCCGTATCGAAAATGGACGTTGGGGACCCTACATCAAATTTGGCAAGTTGAATATTAAAATACCAAAAGATAAAACACCCGAGAGCATCAGCTATGCCGAAGTGTTGGTATTAGCCGAGACTGCCGAAAAAGAGCCTAAAAAAGGCGGAGCTAAACGTTTCGCTAAGAAAAAATAAGCATTTTCTGTTATGAACAAAGACATTCTGCACCCACTCGTGGAAGGCATTTCTATCGCCGTAGTGCTAGAAAATGAAGACCCAGAAAGTCGTACGTGGAAAGTTTACCTCATTAACCAGCGTGATGAGGCCATTGACACTGTTTTGATTGCATCTACAGGTTATGGAACACTAGATGGTAAAGAAGTGAAAACCTCTACCCTACGCCATGCTTTGGGTACGTTAGCAGCACATTCGGCTGCAGCGGTAGAAATTATTGATGAAGCTGTTTTTGGTTTGGCAAACGAATACTGGCTGAGCTACTACATGCACAATAATTTATACGATAAAAAGTTTGTATTTATGCCCGAGAGTATTGTGGAGAGTAATTTAATCCGCATTCCGGTGGTGAATAAACCGGGGGTTTTAATTGGCCAATAAACCAATTCCTCGGATAATTTTTTAAATTTAAACCCATGCTGCAGCAAGTAAATCTTAAAAATGTATTGGTACTCGATGTAGAAACGGTACCGCAATATGCTTCTGCTGAAGAAATACCTGCCAATTTACTAGAGCTTTGGGCACACAAAACCCGTTTTATGCGTAAAGACGGTGAAACGCCTGAAGAATACTATTCCAAAGCTGGTATTTTCGCCGAATTCGGTAAAATTATCTGTATTTCTTTTGGTATGTATATTAAACGCCAAGGCAAACTGAGTTTTCGCATCAAATCTATTGCTGGCCATCATGAAAAAGAGATCTTATGCGCTTTTATCGAGATTTTAAAAAAACAACCCGCCAATGTGGTGCTTTGTGCGCATAATGGCAAAGAGTTCGACTTCCCTTACCTCTGTCGCCGCATGCTTATAAACGGACTAGAAATACCTGCTTGTTTGCAAATAGCGGGCAAAAAGCCTTGGGAAATTAATCATCTTGATACCATGGAATTGTGGAAGTTTGGCGATTACAAAAACTACACTTCTTTACATTTATTGGCAACTATTTTCGGTATTCCGAGCCCTAAAGACGATATGGAAGGCAGCGACGTACATCGGGTATATTGGAAAGACCAAGATTTGCAGCGCATTCAAACCTATTGCCAAAAGGATGTATTAACCACCGCACAGCTCCTACTTCGCTTTAAGGGTTTACCTAGCATTTCAGATGATGCCGTGAGTATTGTGAGTTAAAATGCTCTTTTTCTGTTAATTTTTCGTGAAATCTACCTGAGCAATTAGCCAATACCTCCGAAATTTGGTATCTTAGTTTACATGTCTAAAAAAGCCCATCATTTTAAAGAAGTTTTAACGCAACTGATTCTAGAAATTTTTCAAAAATCAGGCCAACAACTCCTAAACCCAAAACAAGTTTCTGCAAAATTAAAATTAGACGATGCAGATGCTCGGGAAACTATTGCGGAGATTCTTCGCAACGAAGTTAGGAAAGGAACCTTAAGAGAGCCAGAACGTGGGCGTTTTCAATTAAAAGAACTTAAAACATTTGTAACAGGACGGGTTGACTTAACTACCGATGGTTCGGCATTTATAATTACTGAAGACGAATTTGAACCCGATATTTACGTTGCTCCACGCAAATTACGCAATGCGCTGCATGGAGATACCGTACAAGTTTATGTATACGCCAAGCAAAAAGGCGGCCGCAAAAAAGAAGGCGAAGTTGTAGAAATTGTAGCACGAGCCAAAATGGATTTCACCGGTATTGTGAAAATATCGGATCGTTTTGCCTTTTTTGTACCCGATGACCGCAAAATGCAGCACGATATTTTTATACCGCTGACAGATTTAAATGGGGCAAAAGACAATGAAAAAGCCATTGCACACATTAGCGAATGGCCCGAAGGCGCCAAAAACCCTATCGGTAAAATTATACACGTTTTAGGAAAACAAGGCGATAACAATGCCGAAATGAACGCTATTTTGGCTGATTTTGGCTTCCCTTTAGCTTTTCCAAAAGATGTAGAGGAAGCAGCAGAGGCCATACCCGAAACTATACCGACCGAAGAAATAGCCAAACGCCGAGATTTTAGGAAAGTGCTCACCTTTACCATCGACCCTTTTGATGCTAAAGATTTTGATGATGCGATTTCTTTCCAAAAATTACCCAACGGAAACTACGAGATTGGCGTACACATTGCCGATGTATCGCATTACGTACTCCCCGATTCAGCTTTAGATATAGAAGCCTACGACAGAGGAACCTCGGTTTATTTAGTTGACAGGGTCATTCCGATGCTTCCTGAGCGCCTATCTAACGGATTGTGTTCACTACGCCCTAACGAAGATAAATTGTGTTTTTCGGCAGTATTTGAGCTCGATGAAAAAGCGCACATCCATTCCGAGTGGTTTGGGCGTACGGTTATTCACTCCGATAAACGCTTTGCCTACGAAGAAGCCCAAGAAATCATAGAAGGAAAACAATCCGATTTTTCGGAAGAAATACTCAAACTAAACGAATTAGCCTATATTTTACGAGAACGTAAATTTAAAGCCGGTGCCATCAGTTTCGAATCGGCAGAAGTAAAATTTAAACTCGATGAACAAGGCAAACCCATTGGCGTGTATGTGAAAGAGCGGAAAGATGCGCACAAACTTATTGAAGATTTTATGCTCTTAGCCAATCGAAAAGTGGCCGAATTTGTGGCTAAAAAAGGTCAAGGGAAATATAAATACACTTTTGTATACCGTGCCCACGATTCGCCAAAAGAAGAAGCTTTATTAAACTTTGCACAGTTTGCATCCAAGTTTGGCTATAAAATAAATACCCAATCCGATAAAACCATTGCCTTCTCCTTAAACGCCTTATTGGTAGATGTAGAAGGTAAAAGTGAGCAAAACGTATTGACGCAACTAGCCATCCGATCTATGGCTAAAGCCATTTACACCACCAAACAATCGAGCCATTATGGTTTGGCCTTTGAGTATTACACCCACTTTACCTCTCCCATTAGGCGCTACCCCGATGTAATGGTACACCGTTTATTGGCCCATTATTTAGCCGATGGCTCATCGGCCAATGCCGAGCATTACGAAAAATTGTGTGTACACTCTTCGCAAATGGAAAAACGAGCCGCCGATGCAGAACGTGCTTCGGTAAAATATAAACAAGCCGAATACCTGCAAGATAACGTGGGCAAGCAATTTGAGGGTATTATTTCGGGTGTAACCGAATGGGGTATGTATGTAGAATTAGTAGAAAATAAATGTGAAGGAATGGTTCGTTTACGTGATATTAGCGACGATTTCTATATATTGGATGAAAAAAATTATTGCATTATTGGGCAGCGTAAAAAACGCAAATACCAATTAGGAGATAAAGTAACCATTAAAGTTAAAAAAGTAGACCTATCAAAACGTCAAATTGATTTTTCGTTAGTAACCGAATAAGCATACATGCATACCATTGAAGAACTACAAGAACTGCTGGCAAAAGCAGTGAACGCTAAAAAATATCCCAACCAACCGGCCGAATTGTACGAGCCCATAAGCTACATCATGGCTATGAGCGGCAAGCGCATGCGCCCCGTATTGTTATTAATGGGCTGTGAATTATTCAAAGGCGATATTGAAAAAGCCATCGACCCGGCATTAGCCGTAGAGGTTTTCCATAATTTCACGCTAATGCACGACGATATTATGGATAAAGCTCCCCTACGTCGTGGAAAGCAAACGGTTCACGAAAAATGGAATGCCAATATTGCCATACTTTCTGGCGATGTGATGTTGGTGCAAGGTTATATATTGTTGCTGAACAGCTTAGAGGAAAAATTGCTACGCCCCGTGCTTCATGTATTTAACGAAACAGCCGTAAGCGTGTGCGAAGGGCAACAATTCGATATGAATTTTGAAACCCAAGCCGCCGTTTCACTTACAGATTATATTGAAATGATTCGCCTAAAAACAGCTGTTTTATTGGGTGGAGCGTTAAAAATTGGTGCCCTAATTGCAGGGGCTTCCACCGCGGAGAGCGACTTATTAGAAGGCTTTGGCGAAGATTTGGGCATTGCTTTTCAAATACAAGACGATATTTTAGATGTATACGGCAACCCAGATAAATTTGGGAAACAAGTGGCTGGCGATATTCTAGCCAATAAAAAAACCTATTTGCTCATAAAAGCACAAGAATTGGCTACTGGCAAAGATGCCGATGAGTTAAACCACTGGCTTGAAGCAAGTACCTACCAGGCAGAAGACAAAATAAAAGCCGTAACCGAGCTCTACAACCGCTTAGGTGTGCGTGAATTAGCCGAAACTGCCATGCAAGACTATGCAAAAAAGGCAATTGAGCAATTAGATGCCATTCAGGTGGAAGCAGCTCGTAAAGAAGCTCTACGCAGTTTTGCTGCTCAACTAGTTAGTAGAGAGCAATAAAAAAAGCCTCTCCGGTATACGAAGAGGCTTTAAAAAAAATAAAAAAAACTTATTTCTTTGGAGCAACTTTCTTAACTGGTGCTTTTTTCTCAGCAGCCGCTTTAGGAGCAGCAGCCTTTTTAGCAGGCGCTTTAGCAGCAGGTGCTTTCTTAGCTGGAGCGACTTTTTCAGCAGCAACCGGAGCAGCAGTTTCTACTACCTCGGCAACAACCGGAGCAGCTACTTTAGGAGCAGCAGCTTTCTTAGGAGCAGCTACTTGTACTTCTGCAGGTAAAACAGAAACGTATGATTTATTATCCGCACGTTTTCTAAAAATTACAGTACCATCTACTAAAGCAAAAAGTGTGTGGTCTTTACCTAAACCTACATTTTTTTCTGGATGGTGTTGTGTACCACGTTGACGAACAATGATGTTACCAGCAATAGCCGATTGACCACCAAAAATTTTGATACCTAAACGTTTACTATGGGATTCGCGACCGTTTCTGGAACTACCGGCCCCTTTCTTATGTGCCATGTTTTATTTACTTATGAATTGAAAAACAATTCTATTGAACAATTTAAACTTATAATTTAATACCAGTAATCTGGATTTTGGTGAATTGTTGGCGGTGACCGTTTTTCTTTTTGTAGCCTTTACGACGTTTCTTTTTGAAAACAATCACTTTATCTCCTTTTAAATGAGACACGATTTTAGCCGAAACCACCGCACCTTTAAGCGTAGGCATACCTACTTTAAATTTACCGCCATCTTCAGCCAATAATACATTGTCAAATTCAATACTAGCGCCTTCATCTCCTTGTAATCTGTGTACAAAAAGATGCTGGTCTTTAGCAACTTTAAATTGCTGTCCGGCTATATTTACTATTGCGTACATGGTTATTTATTGGTTTTATTGTTAATTGAGGTGCAAATATAGAGTTTCTTTGAAAGAATTCACAGCATTTACTAACAATTTTTTTAAGAAAAATAGCGTTTAGCGTTTCCGCTGTTTATCTTCCGCATCGTTAATGGTGGTACTCACCGTTTCTAGTAAGATTTTAGCGGCATCTTTCAGCTTCTCATTTCCGGCATAATCGGCATCAAAATCAACTATTTTGCTTTTGCGCTGGTATTTAAACTCCAGATAATAATGAGGGGCGGTTTTACCTGTACGCTCTGCCGGATTTAGGCGCATATTCTGCGGAAAATTCCAAAAACCCAGTTCAACAGCCTTGCGGTGTAAATACAGTAAATCGTCTTTACTTAATTTCACTTGGGTTTTTACCAAAGAATCTTGATCGTTTACATATTGGTAAAGGCCCGTTTTGCTATCGTATTGATTAATTAAGCTATCCCCTAACCCATATTTCAGACTAATAGACTCCATTTCGGAGAATTTATAAGGGGCATTTTTAATCATAATGCCATAATAATAAATGCAATAGGCCAAAAAAGGCACTACAATACAAATACCTAAAAATATTTTTTTCTGTCTGTCTGTCATCGGTGTTAAAATTAGTCTTGATGTTCGCCCAATTCGCCTTCCCACTTGCTAATAACAGCCGTAGCCACACTATTACCCACTACGTTGGTTGCCGAGCGGCCCATATCCAACAAAGGGTCTATCCCAATTAATAAAGCCAAACCAGCTTCCGGAATATTAAAGGTGGCAATGGTGCCTGCAATAACAACCAATGAGGCTCTAGGCACACCGGCTATACCTTTACTTGTAAGCATTAAAATAAGCAACATGGATAGTTGTTGCTCAAAACCCAAATGAATGCCATAGGCTTGTGCAATAAACAACGAAGCAAATGTCATGTACATCATAGAGCCATCTAAGTTAAACGAGTAACCCAAGGGCAATACAAAACTTACAATCTTATCTTTACAGCCAAAACGCTCTAACTGGAGCATGGTTTTAGGGTAGGCTGCTTCGCTACTTGCGGTACTAAAAGCCAACAATACCGGCTCTTTTAGACCATTTACCAAGCGAAATATGCGTTTTTTTAGAATTAAAAAGCCAATGAAAATTAGCAATAGCCACAATATGAGTAAGCCCAAATAAAATTCGCCAATAAAAATGGCATAGGTTGATAAAATACCTAAACCTTGTTTGGCAATAATGGCTGTCATGGCACCAAATACAGCAAATGGCGCAAAATTCATCACATAACCAGTAACTTTTAAAATTACGTGTGCAAAGGCATCCATGGCTTTAATAACAATAGCACCCTTTTCGCCAATAGCAGCGGTAGCCACCCCAAAAAAGAGCGAAAAAACCACAATTTGCAAAATTTCGTTATTCGCCATGGCCTCGGCAAAACTTTTCGGGAAAACGTGTGTAATAAAATCTTTTAAGGATAAAGCGGCTTTTTGAATACCGGTATCTATGCTGGCATCGGGCAAGGGTAAATTCATGGTTTCGCCCGGGCGAAATACATTCACCAAAATCATTCCTAGGGTTAAAGAAAGCAAGGTGGCGCTCAAAAACCAGAGCATGGTTTTACCGCCAATACGGCCTACGGCATTAATATCGCCTACTTTGGCTACCCCAACTACCAAGGTGGTAAACACTAAGGGCGCTACAATCATTTTTATTAAGCGGAGAAAAATATCACTTAAAAGCGTAAATGGCTCTAGTTTTTTATCTCGAATGGTTTCGTTTTTTTTACGAATACTCAATTGCTCTTTGCGATCCGTTTTCATGGCCAGATAAGCTACCGAAGTGGTATCGGTAGTTTTAGCCAATTGCACTTCTAAATTGGTTGCTTGTTTATCGGCTTTCGCAATTTGATCGTTATATTGGCCTATCCAATTTACATTAAGCAAGTAGCCGGCTACAATACCAACTACTAAAGCGATGAAAATAAATAAAGTAAGTTTGTTTTTTTGCATACGTTTTGTGTGTAAAGCGAACGTAAAACTACAATAATTTAACTTTAAACCATGCACCTTTTTAGCCTCCAAGAACAAAAAAAAGAACTACAACAACTCTCAAAAACAGAGTTGGAGGCTATTTGTTTGCGTTTTGCCCGATTTAAAAAAGAGAATAAAGAGTTGTTAGAATTTGTGCTTTTTCACCAAGACAATCTTCAGGCCTATGCCGATGCCTTAAAAAAGGACCTTGAGGAAGTGTTTAAATCGCTTAGCGGAGCAAATTATAGCGATGCTAAAAAATTAAGAAAGATTACAAAAGCACTAAATAAGCATGCAAAATACATGCAAAACCCTACTCTAGAAGTAGATTTGTGGATCTGGTTTTGCTTGACCTATTGCGATTCTATGGCTGCGAAATCTACGGCACAAGTTATCCGAAATTTCTTCGTAAAAGCAGTGCTTAAAGTAGAGAAACTGCAAAGCAAAGTACATGAAGATTTGGCTTTTGATATAGCACAAGAATTAGAAAAAATTGGCCAAATAGCAAGTAAAAGCCTAAATTGGTACACTAGCTAGTGTAACAAACCCCTCAAATACCGCTCTAAAAAGCATAGTATACATGGAAAACAAAGAAGCATTCTTTAAAGAAATTTTTCGGACAAACTCCCGAAAGATTTACCATTTATGCTATGGTTATACCGGCGATGACGATACCGCCAACGATTTAGTACAAGAAACCTTCTTAAAGGTGTGGCAAAATCTAGATAAGTTTCGTAACCAAGCCATGATTTCTACTTGGATTTACCGTATTGCGGTAAACACCTGTTTATCTCATTTGAGGGTAGAAAAAAGACAAGCAAAAGAAGAACTTACCGAGAAAATTATTGATGAAAAAGCGGAAGAATTTTCCGAAAAAAACGAACAAGTAGCCCTCCTCTATCGTTGCATTTCTAAATTAGAAGAGAACGAACGTATCATCATCACCTTGGTGCTGGATGAAGTGCCCTATGCAGAAATTGCAGAAATTTCGGGCATATCTGAAGGGAACCTACGCGTTAAAATACACCGAATTAAACAGAAACTAACTGAACTTTATAGCCGATATGACCGAATTTGATCTTTTAAAAGATATCTGGCAAAGCCAACCCGAGCGTAAACTAGCCGCAGAAGAAATTCTGAAGCAGGTAAAACGTTCGAAAAACCGCTTAGCAAACAAATTGCTTTTCGAAGTGTTTGTAATGAGCCTAGCCATTGCTGCATTAAGCTATGCATGGTACATGGTGCCCTTTAAAATGTGGACTACACACCTATCGCTCCTTATTTTTATGGCTTCGTGTTTATTTGCTCTATTTGCGCAACTATCTGCCTACAGAAGCATACATGCAACTGCCCAACTCATTGGCAAACCCGATACCTACATTAAGTATTTAAAACAGTATCAAAAAGATCGACATCGCTTAAATACGCAAAAATATAAAGTTTATACCCTGTTTTTGGGCATCGGGCTTGTGCTGTTTTTTGTAGAAATTTTCTTTGTTGCTACCCTCTGGTTTACAGTCGTTAGCTTTGTGGCATCCTTAATTTGGATTGCCATTTGCTATTTCTGGCTCATGAAAGCATACATTAGAAGAGAAGATGGGTATTTAAACGGCATGATAGCCAGTTTAGAACACCTAGAACGTCAGTTTGAACAAGATTAAACTATTTCTTTTTCTCAGTAATTTCCGACAACTGAAAACTATTATTGCGTAAGCGGTAAGCCAAGGTGCGTTTAATAGTTTTTTCTGTTGATGCAGGCTCTTGGTATAGAAAATCTCTACGCAATTCCCCTTCTTTTATATAAATAGAATCTTTGCCTTTAAAACCTGCTTTTGCTTTATCGCTGAAAGCCGGAAAACGAATGGCATTGCCAGTACCTGAAGCATCAAACTCGTAGATGTATAAATCATTAAGGCCTGTGCTCAACATAACCTGTACGGCCAATTCGGGGTTACCATCGGTATCTAAATCCATATCCCAAACATCGAGGGGTTTGCCTTCTAAATCGGCATTTAAAGCCTCAAATTTTTGATGCGTAGAATCGGAACGCAAAATGAGTAAGGCCGAGGTAGAATCTTTTCCTCTACCCCAGGTGAGCACATCAAAAATAAGTCCGGGTTTTACTTCCAAACTGCGTTGAAACCTAAAAGGAGAAGCTAAAACCGCTTTTTTAGGCGCCGAGTTTAGCGTTTCTGAATCGCTACCGCAAGCAGCAATTAAAACCGTTCCTAGAAATAGTAAGCTGATTGAAAAGGGATTTTTAAACATCGTATTAAATTTAATGGGTATATAAACTTTGAGGTATTTCTTGGCTCAATCCGCTAGGAAGTTTCATCACTAATTTTAAGGCCGAACTTCCTCCAGATTGAAAATATTTTACTTGAATTTTATGGTAACCTTTTTGCAGGCGAATGGCGCCAGTTACCGCGAAAGCAGCATGTTTATCGTCATTATCTACCACCAATTTATCGTCAATCCATAAGCTAGAACCATCATCGGAAGTTAAGGTAAATGAATACACTCCATCTTCTGCGGCTTGCAAGTATCCATTCATCACCAAACCAAAAGTTCGAGCCATGGTTTTGTATTTTCCTAAAGCAACAGTAGGTACAATGGCCTGTTCATTCGCTTTAAGTGTATCAATCTCTTTTGTAAAATTAAAAAGCCCGGGTA
This sequence comes from Sphingobacteriaceae bacterium, assembly GCA_044239195.1. Classification (GTDB taxonomy): domain Bacteria; phylum Bacteroidota; class Bacteroidia; order Sphingobacteriales; family Sphingobacteriaceae; genus JAIPAN01. Next base: position 16,857 of record JBIIBV010000009.1, read on the forward strand.
CAAAATAAGCCTGCAAACCTGGCAATAAACCCGGATTGGTACTAGCTGCCAGCGGCAAAGTATTGTCTAAAATAGTGGTAGAAACTGTACTCTGCTTACCACTTGGCGCAATTACTCGTGTTTTTAACACACGTTGTCCATCCGGCAGAATCTTTACGGTAAAGGGCTTGGTGTACAGCTGGGTAGTGGCATCGGGTGTATAGCCGTCGAGCGTGTAGTAAATTTTGGCACCTTTTACTGGTGCTTGAAGTGTAAACGTGAATTCATCTCCAAGCAAGGTGGTATCTTCTATACCAATGGGGTTTGGAACCCGGTAGTTTATGGCTGTTTTATCTAGTTTAGCCAAATGCTCGGGCACTGCTTGACTAACAAAATTTGTCCAATTTTTATGCTCCGGATTTGTCCAGGCAATTTCAGAAAGCGCATAAATTCTAGGTAAGAGCATATATTCCACCTTCGCTGGATTGGTCATATACTCCGTCCACATATTGGCTTGTACCCCAATTATACGGGCTTGCTGAGCCGCAGTTAGGTTTGTAGGTGTTGGATTGTAGCCATAAACCTGTTCCAATGGGGTATATCCGCCAATACTTAGGGGTTCTTGGTTGCTTTTTCCTTGCGCATGATCGAAATAGACATAATCGCCAGGGGTCATGATGGCATTGTGATTTTGTTTGGCTGCAGCAATACCTCCATCGGTGCCTCTCCAGCTCATTACCGTAGCATTGGGCGCTAAACCTCCTTCTAAAATCTCGTCCCAACCAATAATTTGACGGCCTTTGCTGTTTAAATACTTTTCAATACGCTGTATGAAATAGCTTTGTAAGTGATGTTCGTCTTTTAATTTTAAATTTTTGATGCGTTTTTGGCAATAGGGACATACTTTCCAACGTGTTTTTGGCGATTCGTCGCCACCAATGTGTATGTAGGTACTCGGGAAAAGTGTCATTACTTCATCCAATACATTTTCTAAAAATGTAAACGTTTGGTCTTTACCTGCACAATATACATCGTCAAAAACTCCCCATTTTTCGGCAGCGGTAAATGGCCCAGGATTATCTCCACAAGCCAATTCCGGGTAGGCAGAAAGCGCCGCTAAAGAGTGACCCGGCATTTCAATTTCTGGAATGATGGTAATAAAACGTTGCTGCGCATAGGCTACAACCTCTTTTATTTCCTCTTGTGTATAAAAGCCTCCGTATTGTGTTTGATCGAAAAGTTGCGGCATACGATCGTGGTAATTACCCACTAAGGTTTGGGCTCTGTAGCCCCCAACCTGCGTAAGTTTGGGGTATTTTTTAATCTCTATTCGCCAACCTTGATCTTCGGTTAAATGCCAATGAAAGGTGTTCAATTTATAGGTGGCCAACAAATCAATATATTCTTTAATAAAAGATATGGGAAAGAAATGACGCCCCACATCTAAATGCATACCCCGATAGCTGTAACGAGGCCAATCTTCAATATCAAGTCCTTGTAATAGAATTCGATCTGATTTTTCTGGAAATAACTGCACCAAGGTTTCTGCTGCATAAAACAAGCCCGCTCCTTTTCCTTTTAACTCAACTTGCTTATCGTCAATATGCAAAGTATACGATTCGGGTTTATAGAGCGCATCGGTATTTTCTATCAAGCTGATGCAAGTACCCTCTGGTTTAAGCACCAAGTTAATTTTAAGACCATAGGTTTGCAAAATATAGCTTTGAAGCATTTTGGCGATGGGTAAATTCTCATTTGTGCCGTATGCTATGCGGGTTTGCACATCTAATACAAATTGCTGGCTAGTTTTTGTTATTTTTTGAGGTGCTGGAATAAGCACAGCACTTTGATTCACGTTCTGGGCTAATGCGGGCAGCGTGAAGCAGGCAAAACAAATTGCCCAAAATTTAAATTTGGTCATGAGGTTAGCTTTTCATACCAAATCTAAAAAAAAGAATGATTTTTTAAGCGTGTTCTTTTGCGGCTAAATAACGTTCGGCCTCTAATGCAGCCATGCAACCTGTACCGGCAGCAGTAATGGCTTGGCGCCACATGGTGTCTTGCACATCGCCACAAGCAAATACGCCCTCGATATTGGTTTGGGTGCTATCTGGCTTGGTAATGAGGTAACCGGTGGCATCCATATCTAGTACACCTTTAAACAATTCGGTGTTGGGGTGGTGTCCAATAGCCACAAAGAAACCGGTAATGGCTAAGGTTTGTTCGGTTTGATCTTGATTATTTTTAACACGAACACCTGTTACATTTTGGCCATCGCCTACAATTTCTTGTGTTTCGGTATGGTAGTGCACCGTAATATTGGAGGTATTTAACACCCTGTTTACCATGGCTTTAGAAGCTTTAAACTCTCCTTTACGCACTATCATGTGTACGTGTTTACACAATTTGGCTAAATAAGTGGCTTCTTCGCAGGCAGTATCTCCAGCACCCACAATGGCTACATCTTGACCTTTAAAAAAGAAACCATCGCATACGGCACAGGCCGATACACCAAAGCCGTTGTATTTTTGTTCACTTTCTAAACCTAGCCATTTTGCTGAAGCACCTGTGGCAATAATTACGGTATCGGCAGTAATGGTTTTTATCTCATCAATAACTACTTGGTGTGGGGTTTTAGAGAAATCTACTTTAGTGGCAAAGCCAAAGCGGATATCGGTACCAAACCGAGCAGCTTGTTCGCGGAAATCTTCCATCATCTGTGGCCCCATTACTCCTTTCGGGTAGCCGGGGAAATTTTCTACATCGGTGGTTTGGGTTAACTGACCTCCGGGTACAATGCCGGTATACAATAGAGGTTTTAAATCTGCTCTAGCGGCATAAATAGCGGCGGTATATCCGGCTGGGCCCGATCCGATAATAAGACAATGTACGTGTTCGATTTCTGTTGACATAGTAAATGGAATGAGCTTCAAATTTAGCAGTTTAAAAAGGCATAGACAAGCCTTGAAGAAATTAATAGCTGATAAAATTGGTACACTTATTGAATAACTAAGCTAAACACCGATAACTTATGAATACGATTAACAAACACACTGCATCTATTTTTCTGGGTTTATGTTTGATTATTTTTGGCGAAAGCACCGTTTTTGCACAAAATAAACCAAATTCCGATGACTTATTTACGGAAGCTCGTAAAGAAGCCTTTGATGCTAAAAATTACAAAAAAGCCATCAGTTTAGCTCAACAAGCCCTCCAAATGAGCCCAAATTACACCGATATTCAGGTTTTTTTAGGTAGACTATACACTTGGACCGAAAAAACAGATAGCGCCAGATTTATATTTAAAAAAGTACTGACCGCAAATCCATTGCACGAAGATGCGTTACAAGCCAATTTCGATTTGGAATATTGGAACGATCGCTTTCCAAAAGCGTTGGAAATTGCAGAAGTGGCAGTTGATGCTTACCCAAATCGGGAAAATTTTACCACAGATAAAGCCAAGGCACTACGGGCCATGGGTAAAGCGCAAGAAGCCTTAAACACCATCGATGCCTTTCTAGGCAGTCATTCGGCAAGTACCGATTTGCAAAATTTGCAATTAAACTTAAAAAACGAACTCAGTGTTTACAGATTGGGTCTAAACTACTCGTTTACCTATTTTGATAAACGTTTTTCACAGCCTTGGCAACTAGCGGGTTTAAGTTTGGGCAAACAGTACCGTTGGGGTTCGGTAAATATGGGTATAAATTATGCCCATCGTTTTGGTTCAGATGCTACTGAATTTGAGTTAGAATCTTATCCATCTCTTGCAAAAGGACTCTATGCCTATGTTGGAGGAGCTAGCTCCATCTCGAGTTATGGCTTATTTGCAAAATATAGAGTGGGCCTTTCGCTTTATAAAAGCTTGGGGCGTGGCTTTGAATTAGAAGCCGGATTTAGACACTTACGCTTTAGCGATAATACCTCTGTTTATGTAGCAGGTTTAGGAAAATACCTAGGAAATAGCTTTGTTCAGCTGCGCACCTACCTTACGCCCAATAGCAATGGAGTATCTAATTCATTTACCTTATCTAATCGATTTTACTTGAGCGATAATCGTTTTGAGTATTTGGGATTTAGTGTGGGCACGGGTGTTTCGCCCGATGATAAAGCACAGGTAAATAACCTTACTAATCAATTACAAACGTTTAAAGTGGGTGCTGAATATTCGAGAAATGTGCGCCAAAAAACAACGCTATCCGTATCTATAAATTGGATTAATGAAGAATATTTGGCCAGTACCTTTGGAAACCAGTTTGGTGCTAATTTTAGCATTCAGCACCGTTTTAGGTAACTAAAATTTAGTTAATTCAGATTCCGGAACGAGTTGTTTAGTTTTCATAAACAGCTCGTTTCTTTGTATATACGCTTTTAAGCCATCTGCAAGTTCTTTTTTTTTAGCTATGTTGTTTATGGGTTCAATATCCATGTTAGGAGCAATTTTAAATAGCTGTTCGCCATCTATAAAAAATAGGCCAGCTATGTAGTTTCTCAATTCAGATTTTACTTGTTTTAGCGGATACTGGTGAACATTTCTGAAGGTTTTAACCGTATCCAATCCTTCGCCTAACCAAGTGGCTACCTCAGGTCTTTTTACCCCGTAATTTTTAGCCAAAAAGGCAAGCAGAGAGGGTGCTATATCAAAATGAGAGGAGATTGAAGCGATTCGTGCAGGCTTTTTTAACATGGGTGAATAAATCATAAAAGGCACTTGGTAGCGGTCTATTTTTGTACGTAAGGGAATTTCTGGCAAACGGTGATCGCCGGTTATGATAAAAATAGTGTGGGCATACCAATCAGTTTTTTTAGCAGAGGCAAAAAAATCTGCTAAAGCCTCATCGGCATATAATATTGTGGAGTATACCTGCGCATATTGGCGGTATTCTGCTTTTTTAGCATCGCTTATACCCAACTTTTTAAAATGTTGCTCCATGAGCTGTACATAGGCTTGCTGGTTGGGCACACGATAAGGCGTATGCATACTAATGGTTTGCAAATATGCTAAAAAGGGCTTTTTTTGACTGAACACCGTGTTATCTAACGCTCGGCGATAAAGTTCCCTATCGGGATAGCCCCAACTATCTCCAGCTGAGCTAGAAGCAGTTTTTACATACTTAGTTGAAAAATGTTGCTCTCCTATTAATTCATCAATGCCTTGATTTTTTAAAAATACATCTTGTTTATCGAACTGTAAATTGGTGCCAGCCATGAAACTAGTACGGTACCCTGATTTTTTAAGTACTCGTATTAAACCCAGTTGTTTAGGCATATCTTCGCCTAGTTGATTAAAACCTTGTTCTGCAAAGGGTAAGGAGCCTAAAATAGAGGGTAAAGCTGCAAAGGTGCGGCCTTGTGCAGAAAGGAAGTTTTCCCAATACAAACTATGTGTAGCTAAGCTATCTAAAAAGGGAGTAAAACTTCCTAAATAGGCTCCTTGGCCACTAAATGCACGACCCAAACCTTCCACTTGAATAATCACAATATTGGGGTTTTGACTAGAATCTGCAGTAAAAAATGTCCCTAACACATCTGGTGTATTTTCGGTATGCAAAAACGGAAACTTACTATTTATATACTTAAAAGAGGATTTATCTGCTGTATTTAAGCCCGATGATTTAATGGCTGAATCGTCAAAAAAATAGCTAGAAGCATGTTCTAAAAAATAGCCAAATTTATTAGTGCTTAGGTTATACTCGTACTCATTTTTAAACCAGGCATATTGGGGTGCGCTTGCTACATTAAAATAACATAACATAGCGCCAATAGCTATACCAAATACTCCTGGATAAAAACCCAAAAATGGGCGTAAATAAAGTGCGTAAAGCACAATCCAATAGATAGAAATGGGGAAAAACACAATAAAAAAGTTTACCACCGAGAAGTCGCCGGCGGCTTTGGTGGTTTGTACAATTTCGGAAAAAGTATAACCAAATAAATCGGCACCAAGAGGTACTAATGCGGTAGAAAAATAGTGGATAAGCAGTACATATACTCCTATTAACACCGAACCCAAAATACCCACCAACCTGTAGGTAGTTCTTTTGTACCTAAATAGCATGAAAGACAAAATGCTAGGTATGGCCAAAAGGGCAACTAATTTAAGATATACTAAAACATCGGAGTATAAAGCGGCGGCAAGAACAATCCACCAATTACTTGGAGCTGTTCTGGTAAGTGTTAAGGTGGCCATTTCTAAGAAACGGAGCAGCACAAAGGTAAATAGTAACGCTGCTGTTAGATTTCCGTAAAAACGTACCGCTTTTTGTAGTTTATCCCAAAACGGATAATTGGGTTCTGTAAAATAAGTTGTTTCCATAGTTGTATGCTTAAAAGCCTTTTCTAACCATCATTCCCCACGATTTTTTACCTCTAAAAAAATCGATATTGCCCACAATGGCAAAATACAATACCATGGGGTGGTATACTAGCGGTTCGAGCAATGCCAAACCGATCAGTTTAAGTAAATCGCTACCGGAGGTATATTTTCGATACGAAAACTCTTCGAATAGTATGGTTAAGGTGGTTAGTGTTACGGTATATAAATAAACCATTACCAATATAATTCCAAAAAAGGCCCAATTAATAAAGCCTGTAAAGGCCATGTACGTAAATATACAAAGGCCTAAAACCTCAATTAGGGGTGCTAACCACTCGAAAAAAAACCAATACGGGTAGCTTACAAGACCTAATAACCCATATTTAGGATTGAAAAACAGATTTTTATGCAAGGCCAAACATTCCATGGTGCCTCTTGTCCAGCGGTTGCGTTGGCGGGTTAAGGTTGAAAAATCGGATGGGCATTCTGTCCAACACAAAGGATCGGGTATATAAATAAGTCGGTAAGGTTTCTTTTGCTGATGCATGTATTTACGCATGCGCAACACCAATTCCATATCCTCACCTACTGTTTGGGTATTGTACCCGCCACAACCAATTACTACTTTTTTATCGAAAAGGCCCATAGCGCCCGAAATAATTAATAAGCCATTTAAACGACTCCAAGCCATACGCCCCATTAAAAATGCTCGTATGTATTCAATAACCTGAAAACGTGCTAAAAAGGTATTAGGGAGATGCACTTTTACTAAATGCCCGTTTTTAACCTCACACGAATTGGCAATATGCACTACTCCACCCACACCAATTACAGGTCTTGAACTATCTAAAAATGGTTTTACAAGTTTTAAAATGGCATCGTGCTCTAAAATACAATCAGCATCTATGCATAAAATAAGTTCGAAACGAGAAATATTAATACCCATATTTAAGGCATCGGCTTTTCCACCGTTTTCTTTATCTACCACCGTAAGCTTGGCATAAGCCGGATTTTTAGACTTGTACACTCCTCTTAGCGGCTTAGTGGGCAATTGCTCATTTAGTGCAAAGTTTACAGCTTCTAAATCGTAATGGGCTATTAAGTTGGCTAAGGTTTTATCGGTACTTCCATCGTTAATCACAATAACTTCGGCTTTGTTGTAATGCAGCGAAAGCAAAGAATGTACATTTTCTATAATGCTAGTCGCCTCATTAAATGCTGGGGCTAAAATAGATACACCCGGTGCATGCGGCGATACCAGGATGGTTTTATAATCTACCATGGCATTCTTTTTAAGGTAATTTCTCATTTCAATAGCCGATAAAAGGGCTAATAAAAAATAACCTACCATAATAAATAAGGCATAGTAAAAAATGGTAGAATGATAGAAGGTTGCAAGTATGAAAAAAACGTCGTTCATCGTATTAAGGAATTAATCGGTGGTCTGATAAATGGTCTATGAGTTGGCAATTTTTAGGCAGGGATGTTTCATATAGCTGTTTCACTAGCCCTTCACCTAGAGTACCGTGTTTCTTTATAGCCAGCAGTGCATTAAATACAATGGCATAGGAATCATCTCCCAATTGGGCTTGTAAAAAATCCAATTGTTTGCCAGATTCAATTTGGCCTAGAGCATGTAAAATGGCTAATTTTTCGGTGTGGCTAGCAGTTGCATAGCGCTGTATCAACTCTTCTTCGTGGGCATAGGCTTCAAACTGACCCAGGAGTTCTATGGCCAATAATCGTACTTCGTCATTGGTATGATCCAGTAAGTCGAGCAAATTCGGGATGGCTTCAAACTGCTGGTACTGACGAATGAGCTTAAGGCACAAAATAACTACCGTATGTTTTTTGGATGTTAACCATTGTGAATAGGAAGGAATCACCAAATCTTGGGCGGTGGTAATTACTTCTAAAAGTACCAATTGATGCCAATCTAATATATGTTCCCTTGCTCTATCTAAAAACCTGAAAGGCGCTTGGTCGCTGAGTTTTAAGAAAGCAGCTTGTGCTTCCATACGTAGCGTAGCAATTTCATCATCACATAAAACCAATACTTTCGGAGCTGCTTGTTTGATATTGAGCTGAGCCAATATTTTAATTCCGTGTACTTGGTTTTCCCAATTGCTATCTCTTAAACGCTTGTACGCTATTTTTTCAAGCTCTAGGGCTACATACAATCCGCTAAGTACTTCGGCTGTTTTACCGGTAAACTGCTGATGAAAACGAACAATTTCCGCTTCCACTATCAATTTTATGGCTGTACGTTTAATAGGTAGCTTTTTAAACTTGTGGGTATATTTTTCTACACATTGCGTAGTGTTTAGGTCATCATCTGCAAGCAATTCGGCCAATAATTGGTTGATCTCCATACTCCATTTTGCTTGAAAATTAGTACGGATTACCCTATTTACCCGCTTAAAAACTAAGTAGAAATACATGAATAGTAAACTAATAAGGCAAATACCAACTACAAGCAGGGCCGACTGGATGAGTTCGGGGAATTGGTTATAATTGGTAAAATAAGGGCTAATACTACTCATAGTGCGTTGGTTATTTTAACGAATAGTACGTTTTACCCGGATAGATAATTCTGCCAAATTAAAGGGCTTTACTATAAAATCAGTAGCGCCTAAGGCAAATGCATCTAAAATTACTTGCTCTAAACCATTGGCAGACAGTACAATAACTGGAGTATCTTTAGTTTTTGGTGTAGATTTTATATGCGTGGTTAATTCTAAGCCACCCACATAAGGAAGCATAATGTCTACCAAAACCAGATTAAAGCTTTGTGCGGCCAGCTCCTTCATGGCTTCTTCCCCATCTTTTGCTAAAACCACTTCATAACCATCTTTTTTTAAACGGAAGGCCAATACATTACGTACCAACTCTTCGTCTTCTATTACCAAAATTTTAGGTTTGTGAGTTTCCATATCGAATGTGTTTTAAAAAATAGTTTTTCAACATACGATATGCAGAAATGATGCCAAACCAATAAATAGACTTTGAACTATGGATTTTTGGAATTTTGGCTAGTTAGAAATAAAAAGCTGTGTATATTTGCCCCACAATGCTCGGGTGGCGAAATTGGTAGACGCACCATCTTGAGGGGGTGGCGTTCGAATGGACGTACGAGTTCGAATCTCGTTCCGAGCACATTAAAAAACAGCTTTTTTATATACTTTAGGTACTATTTCCGATATTATCCCTAACAAAATTGATTTTGAGCTCATAAAAAAACCCGAAACAGTCTTTCGGGTTTTTTTATGTTCAAACTTATTTTACAAAACTCGAACCATTCTAACTACCGCTGTACCTCTTGTAATACCCCATTCACCCTGTTTTCCTGTATTAAAGTCTTGTCCCCAAATTCTAGATTGATCACCGTCCACCGGTGTTGAGCTCCAATAATCACCAATCAGACCTCCAAGTACATCTTTATTTTCATAAATCACATTTAATTCATCTTTAGTAGGTAAACGCCAGCCTCCACCAATTAATTCGTATATCCGTTTTGCTTCCCAAAATTGTAGCCTCATCGGAAAATCGAATTGTGCTATTTCCATTTTCTCTATTTTCTTCGGTTTACCAATTACAGTTAACTGAGGATTTAAACTCATCACCTTTAAGACGTTAGTTAGAGAGCGAACTGCACGGACATTAATTTTATCGTAGGCATTACCCAATGTCTTTTTCCCAGTACTAAAATATTGTAGTCTGGCAAACTGCCTTCCTTCAGTAAAGGATGTCCAATAGGTGCTCCAAAAATCTTTCACATAATCTCCTTGTTCCCAATCTGCAGCTGGCTTGGACTTAAATCCTCCGATTTTTAGCCTGTTTATATACAAGGAGTTTAATTCAATTTCTGTAGGTAAACGCCAACCCCCACCTGTTAGATTTGCACAAGCATTTTGAGCCTCCCACCAATCCATGGCTTTAGGAAAATCGAACTGTGCTACCTCTAAATTCCCTAATCTTTTAGGTTTACCTGCAACATTTACTTGTGCAAATGCATTAGCTGTGGTCAAAAATAAAAGTGCTATAAATAGCCTTACAAAATAATTCTTCATACTTGTTTTCATTGTTTTAAGGTTTAGTTCTCAATTTTAAATTAAATAATCAATAATATTGATACACAATTGATACATTTAATTCAAAATGGAATTATTAAAAAAACAAATCATAAAAAAGGTTGGTTTTGAAGTGAATACACGAGGAGATTGTGAACTCCTATCGGGTTTAATTTTAGAAGTAACAGATACACATATTAGCTACAATACCTTGAGGCGATTTTTTGGTTTAGATAGGTTTGTAAGGCCGAGCAAATTCACTCTGGATACACTTTCTAGATATATTGGGTATAGTAATTACGTGCAATTTTTAACTAATAATCCTATTGAAGCGTATTGGATTAAGAAAGAGAAATTATATAGTTTAATAAGCGAAGAACCAGAATCGATAATCAACTATTTAGATCAACTTGATTTAAATAACAAAGACACCCTAGATATCCTAATTTCACTATGCCGTGAGCTCATTTATTTGAACAAGATTGACGATTTAGATACCATTTTAAAATCTGATTTTTTTAAGCAACTAACATTTAATTATTCGGAATTACTACATTTTGGAAATTCGGTAGGTATACTATTTCAAAATAATAAAGCAACGAAGAATATACTATCTAATAATACCTTCTTAAACACTGTATACTGTATTTTTGTAGATTATACGCATTTAAATGGTTATTATGGGGAATGGAGTGAATTTGTTATTCAACACAATTCAGACGCAGAAATAAGAATCTTTGCACTAGCCATACAGCAATTAAAAAACTATCTAAACAAACAACCTGTTTTATACTCCGACTTTATTGCATTAAATTCTTCTAAGTTCCATCCCATTCTTAGAGGCAGAATACATGCTATTAGAATTTTATCCGAGCAGCCATCTAATGAAGAGCTGAATTTGAAGTTTGATGAACAATTTCAACTGAATAAAGAAGAGATTTTTTGGGATTATTTCTATGAACTCATATTTACGGCTATTTTATCCAAAAATTTTGTTTTGATGGCAAACATTATTACTAGCCTTTCAAAACAGAAAGCAAGCACACAATACTATCAAGAGCATAACCAAAAAGTATACAAACTTATGGTTGAATTTTATAATTATTGGAAAAACCAAATGGATATCGAATCAACAGCTATTACAAACTATCGTCTCCTCGAATTAGAGGTTAAATACAGCTACAATGAAATTATCCAACTATTCATCACGATTTTGAATTATCACTATGAAAAGGATAATAAGGAGTACTATTTGAGAAAGTTTCTTAGCATTTCTAAAAAACTAAATTATCCGCTGTTCTCAAAAAGTTATTTGCTTGATTATTTTGATGCATAGATTATTATTCAAAAGAAAATTCTTTGGATACATTTTTAACTCAATTCTATACACAACCCATCGTAGGCCAGTTCCACGCCTGCGGGTAGGAGTTCAGAAATTTTTTTATGCGTGCCCAAACGGTGGCTTATGTGTATAAAATAGGTTTTTTCGGCGCCTATTTCTTGGGCAAACGCCAATGCTTCTTCTAGTGTGAAATGCGAAATGTGTTTTTCTTGCTGCAGGGCATTGATTACCAATACCTTCGTTCCTTTAATTTTTGCCTTTTCTACATCAGAAACGGTTTTTGCATCTGTAATGTAGGTAAAATCGGCTATGCGGAAACCTAAAACGGGTAATTGAAAGTGCATCACCTCTATGGGAATAAAGGGTACACCGGCCACCTCAAAGGGGTGATGACCAATTTCAAATAAATCTAATTGAGGAATGCCGGGATATTTATGATGGGCAAAAATGTACGAAAATTCTTTTTTGAGCGCATCTTGCACCCGTTTATGTGCATATACATTAATGGCTTCGCCCTGCTTATAATTAAAGGCCCTAATATCATCTAGCCCTGCGGTATGGTCTTTGTGCTCGTGGGTAAAAACCAAAGCATCTAGGTGTGTTACACCGGCTCTAAGCATCTGATAGCGAAAATCTGGGCCAGAATCGATGACAATATTTTTATCATCAACCTGCAAGAGTACGGAAGAACGTAAACGCTTATCGCGGGTATCTGCCGACGTACATACCGCACAGCTACAAGCAATTACGGGTATGCCTTGCGAAGTGCCGCTGCCTAAAAAAGTAACTTTCACAGCTTTAGGGTAGTTTGTTTCAATTGATTGAGGAGTTGCTCTTGCTTATCGTCTAAAAGTTGATCTTGCACCTCCAAGGTGGCTAATAAATCGGCTAAACCCTGAATTTTACTTTCTAGGTTGGAAAACTTATTCACCACCACTACCCTACTATTTTCGAGTACACAGGCGCCTGTTTTAAAATTACCTTTTTCGTAACGCACCCGATAGTCGAGGGCTTTTAAAAGAAGTTCTAACTTATCAAGCGTATGGGTAGTTATTGATAAGTTCATGAATATTAGCGTAAATCTACCAATTCAACGCCAGGATATTTTTTCACATCAAAGGTGAAAAACGTTTCAGCTACTTTTACATTGGGGACAAATGCTTTTATGCTGTAGGTATATCGATTGCCATTTTTATCGAAAATAATGGCCTGCGTAATTTGTTTTGAGACTTTATCTATTTGCAGTTTCACTTTAAAGTAAGATCGTTTGCTATCTAAAGGCGTTAACTCAATATTGTGTATCGTTTTTCCGGCTTTTGATTTGCTATCGCCAGTAAATAAAAACTTAAAGCCTTTTTCGTAAATGGTAAATAAACGAGCAGGGTTCATCGCATCCGATGAGTTATCTACTTCGCTTAATTGCACCTCTTTATCTGCTTTTAAATAGGTCCACTGGTTTTTACCATCGCTTACCAATTCTTGCGCCTTTAACACCACTTTAAACTTATTGGCTTTGGTTTTTGAGTATAGTGTACCGGTTTGGGTTTCTTTTACTTTGGCCTGCGGATTATCGAGGGTGTAGGTAAACTCCGTTTTAATTACGTCGAAAGAACGGTATTTCTTGCTTACTTCGGCCAAAATTACTTTCGCTTTCTCGTCGGTTTGTGCCATTGCTACAAAGCCTAGAAAAACAAAAAAAAGGGTATTTAGAATTAATTTCATCTTCATTATCTAATTTTTTAGCTCAGGGTGTCCAAAAATTGTTCCAAAGCATATTCATCTGGTATGAGTACTTCACGGGCTTTACTGCCCTCAAATGGGCCTACAATGCCGGCTCCTTCCAATTGGTCGATAATACGGCCGGCTCGGTTATAGCCTAATTTTAATTTTCGTTGGATTAATGAGGTAGAACCTTGTTGGTGCATCACAATTAATCGGGCGGCATCTTCAAATAAAGGGTCCCGATCATTCGGATCGAAATCTTTGCTCGAAGCTCCATCTCCACTTTCGTCTACATATTCAGGCAACATCCAGGCCGAATCGTAGCCTTTTTGGGAGCCAATAAAGTCAGAAATACGTTCTACTTCCGGCGTATCAACAAAGGCACACTGCAAACGAATTAAATCGTTTCCGGTAGATAGTAGCATATCGCCTCGGCCAATCAATTGATCGGCACCTCCGGTATCTAAAATGGTTCTCGAATCGATTTTAGACAATACTCTAAAGGCTAAACGAGCTGGGAAATTGGCTTTAATGGTACCTGTAATAATATTTACCGATGGACGCTGGGTAGCAATAACCAAGTGAATACCTACCGCACGGGCCAATTGTGCTAAACGGGCAATGGGGGCTTCTACCTCCTTACCGGCGGTCATCATTAAATCTGCAAACTCATCTACAATAAGAACGATAAATGGCAAGAACCTATGACCTTCTTCGGGATTGAGTTTACGACCAACAAATTTCTGGTTGTATTCTTTAAGATTACGTACTTGCGCATTTTTCAGTAAATCGTAGCGCAAATCCATTTCTATACACAAGGAATTAAGTGTATGAATTACCTTTTTGGTATCGGTAATAATCGCATCTGCTTCGCCAGGCAATTTGGCTAAGAAATGGCGCTCAATTTTACGGAATAAGGTTAGTTCTACTTTCTTTGGATCTACCAACACAAATTTTAATTGCGATGGGTGCATTTTATAAAGCAATGAAACCAAAATGGCGTTTATACCTACCGACTTTCCTTGACCGGTTGCCCCAGCAACCAATAAATGGGGCATTTTAGCCAAATCGGCAATATATACCTCGTTCGAAATGGTTTTACCCAGGGCTATAGGCAAATCCATGGTAGTGTTTTGAAATTTTTCGGTTCCCAATACCGAACGCATAGAAACCATATCAGGGTTCTGGTTAGGTACTTCAATACCAATGGTGCCTTTACCTGGCATTGGGGCAATAATACGAATACCCAAAGCGGCTAAACTCAAGGCAATATCGTCTTCTAAGTTTTTAATTTTAGAAATCCGCACACCCGGGGCTGGAATAATCTCGTATAGCGTTACGGTTGGCCCAATGGTGGCTTTAATTTTATCAATTTCAATATTGTAGTGGTTTAAGGTTTCTACAATTTTGGTTTTGTTGGCCTCTAATTCTTCGGCATTTACCGAAATTTTAGCCGAGCCGTAGTTTTCTAATAAATCTAAATGTGGGTGCTTGTACTGCGATAATTCTAATTTAGGATCGAATGCACCAAATTGTTGTACCAATTCTTCGGCAGTAGCTTCTTCGGGTGTTTGTTCGATACTTAGCTCCGGGCCTTCTGTTACAGCAGTAATTTCTGGCTCTAACTCATCCTCTAATATTTCCGTTTCTAATTCTAAATCGGCTAAGCGGGCATCTTCTTTGGCTAAATCATCCTGAAAACGATTGTTTAATGGAAATTCTACCGGTTCAGATATATTTTCTTCTACCAATTCGTCGGGGCCAACTTCTGGAACCACGTATTTGGGGGTACGTTCAGGTAATTTAAAATCAAAATTATAGGCAATGGTTAAGGTTGTTAACCCAGCAAAGGTTAATAAACCCAGGGTACCCACATTTCCTATTTGGGCTTCGAGCAAACGGTTTACCCAAAAACCAAACTCTCCTTCTAAATAATGCGGAAAATCGTTTACAAAGGCATGAAAATAAGCCAATGCAATAGATAAAAACAATAAAGAGAAGAAAGAATAAGCCAAGGTTTTACCTATTGGGAATAATTTCACCTTAAATAGCAGGCGGAAACCCAATACAAACAATATAAATACAAATAAAAAGGATGCCACACCAAACCACTCGTACATAAACTGGTGCGACAATAAAGCACCAAATTTACCCAACCAATTTTCTACTATACCACCGCTAGCTACATTTGAATTTGCTAACTCAGCAGGTGTTTTAAATAAATTAGTCCAACCACCATTGGCATCAATAACATAACTCTGATCAGCTTGCCAGGTAAATAAATAAGAGGTGAACGCAATTAAAAAATTAAGCGAAAGCAAGAGCATGAATAATCCTAGAACCTTAACCACCCTACCACCAGCTAGGTTAAATTGAGGAAGTTTCTCTTCGCCTTTTTCGGTAGCTCTGGCTGTCCGAGATCTGGGTTTTAAAGTTATATTTTCGTGTTCTTCAGCTTCTGCTGCCGAATTACGTATCGAATTGGATGGTCTAAATTGATTTCCTTTCAAGGACTTGGTTCTTTTGTACGCTACAAATATAAAAAATAAGACCTATCCTTTGAACAGGTTTACTACTTGTGTAAAAATAAAAATAGATAACTTTTATTCCAATTTAATTGGACCCATTTTTTTGTAAAATTTGTGCGCCAATACCGCATGAAACACATTTTTTTGTTTCACATGCTGTTTTTTTCAACTGGATTAAGCCTTGTGAAGCTGCTGCATGCGCTACACTAAAACCTATGGCTGCAAACTCTCTTACGAGTACATTGTTTTCTGCAGACATACTTTCTAGTAAATCAATGGCCCGTAGTGTATACTTTTCATCGTTTAAAAATTTACCATAAGCATATAAAAAAGTAGCAATGGTATTAATTAATATTGATTGTACACTATGCGCCCCAAGTTGAACAGCGTGTTTGGGACTATGTTTTTCGAACCGATAATGGGTTTCCCAATATTCATGTATAGGCAATTCGTGAAATAATTGGTACAATGCATTCGTACTTTGTGTTTCTAATACAGTAGAAAACAAGTGCGTTGATTTTTGCACCAAAGCCGAAAATTGTGCTATTCTAAGGCTGGGAAAATTAGCCGGACGAGCTCTAAAAAATTTCCATAGTGAAGGTTCTAAGTGAACTAATTTATGTTTTTGTTGCAGATAAGCATATTCTTTTTGGAGCGTTAGTGGGTATTTTTCTGCAAAAGATTCTAGTAACAAACCGGCTTGCCCAAATAAGAGCGCCTCTACTTGTAAGGGCCTGTTTTTATACTTAGCCAAAAGCAATTGAGGTATACTTTTAGCTAAAAGCGTAAAAGGAAGTGCATTTAATTTAAAGCCAAAAGCAGCAGCCAAACTAAGATAAAACGCATCGTCCCAACTTCCCTTTAGTGCATGCAACACCTGAATATGCGCATCAGCTTTTTCTTCTAATCGCTGTATAAGAAATCGATATACCTCTTGTTTCGTATATATTGGATCTACTTGCGCTACCTGTGCCGCACAAGGTATCCACGATTGGGCCTCAATGAGCTTCCGGTAATTAGCTACTAGATTTTGAGGGATTAATCCTTCCAAAACTAAAACCGGCAATTCCGTTCCATCAGCCCTAAAAACAGGCTTATCCTGGTGGTACACCACGTGTAAAATCACATTTTCGTAGGCTTTATCTTGTTCGTGGTGGTGGGCATACCAATCGGATGATTTGAGGTGCATTTCTACCGAACCCGCCCAGATGGTAGCTCCTATTTGCAGTTGAGCTTCCTCAAAATCGGGGCCAGCGTGGGTATTTTGGTAGCCAATACGTAAAAGTTTTAGTTCATCACCAGCATGGGTATACACTGGTCGAGCAAATATTTGCTTCGATTTCCAAAAGAAATGCAGGAGGTCTTCGTTAAAATTCACCCCCTGAAATTACGAAATTAACTTTAAGTTAAAAATTTATCTTATTTAATTCGACGGCCATTTCTTGTTGCATACGCAGTGCTTCTTCTCGGGCACGTTCGGCAAAGTCAGCGCCATTTGAGGCATAAATAATAGAACGAGAGGCATTTACCAATAAACCACAATCGCTGGTTATTCCAAAACGGCATACATCGGCTAAACTACCGCCTTGCGCACCCACTCCTGGTACCAATAAGAAATGTTGTGGGGCTATTTTACGAATGGCGGTAAATGCTTCGCCACGGGTTGCACCTACCACAAACATGAGTTGCTCGGGGCTAGCCCAAGTTTGTACTTTTTGTATTACTTGTTCAAATAAAGGGCTATTTTCTAGTCCATGATGTTGAAAATCGGCACTTCCTTCGTTAGAGGTTAAAGCCAAAAGGTTTTACCGAATCGCTGCCCATATACGGAGCTACGGTTATGGCATCAAAACTCATTCCCGAAGATTTTTCTTCAAAAAAAGCCTGAGCATACCGTGTAGAAGTATTGCCAATATCGCCCCGTTTGGCATCGGCAATGCTTAAACAATTTTTGGGAATGCTTTGCCAAGTTTGCATTAAATCTTGCCAACCGGCTACGCCTCTACTCTCGTAAAAAGCGGTATTGGGTTTGTAAGCCACACATAAATCGTGGGTAGCATCAATAATTTGTTTATTAAATGCCACTACCGGATTGGGCAAATGCCGTACACATTCGGGCAATAAAGCTACATCGGTATCTAAACCCACACATAAAAAAGAACGTTTTTGGCGAATTTGCGCTATAAGTTGGCTGCGGGTCATAGTAGCATAATTTGAATGAACGAAAATACTTAAAAGATTTTGAGGTGCTATTAAATTTTATTTTTTTTGAAAATATTGAAATAAATGCATACAATTGTACTCGATATCTCGAATT
>JBIIBV010000058.1:0-9769 GCA_044239195.1 Sphingobacteriaceae bacterium
ATTCGGCATCTTGCGCTTCGGGTAATTGCTCTAAACCTTCTAGTACTTGTACGTGGCAGGTAGCACAAAGCGCCATGCCGCCGCAGGTAGCCAATATGTGGTAGCCCGAAGCTTTAAGGGCTTCCATCAGGTTTAAATTGATATCAGTAGGTAATTCAACTACTTGGCTTGCGCCATCACGATCTTCAACAGTTACATTAATCATCATATTAGAATGCATTTACGCCGTAAACGGTAGTGTATTTAAAACTTAGTTTTTGATCGGGGTACACAAATTTAAAGGCACTTTGTACCATCAAGGCTGCTTCGTGGAAACCACACAAAATCAATTTCAATTTTCCAGGATAGGTATTGATGTCGCCAATAGCGAAAATACGCTCTACATTGGTCGAATAATCAAAGGTATTTACCTCAATGGCAGATTTATCAATGTTTAAACCCCAGTTGGCTAGCGGGCCTAATTTAGGGCTTAAACCGAAGAGTGGAATTAAATAATCGGTTTCTAAGGTTTTCTCTTCTTTATCTTTTCCAACCAGCGTAATAGATTCTATATGTTCTTTTCCGGAAATGCTCAATACGTTTGATTGCAATACCAAGTTAATTTTTCCTTCTTTTGCCAATTCAAATACTTTTTCGGCTGAATCAGGCGCCCCACGGAAGGTGTCGCCACGGTGTACCAAGGTTACTTTTTTGGCTACGTCGGCTAGGTAAATAGTCCAATCTAGGGCAGAGTCGCCACCGCCAGCTAATACAATGTTTTTATCGCGAAATTGTTCTGGTTGTTTCACCATGTAAGCTACTCCTTTGCCTTCAAAATCTTCTAGGCCTGCAATCTCCGGTTTACGGGGCTCAAAGCAACCTAAGCCGCCCGCAATGGCCACCACTTGGCAATGTACCGCCGTTCCTTCGTTGGTGCGTACAATGTACGAGCCATCAGCCTGTTTTTCCAATTCTTCTACCCGTTCGCCTAGGGTAAAGCCAGGCTCAAATGGGGCAATTTGCTCCATCAACCTATCAATAAGTTCTTGTGCCTTAATTTCAGGATAACCCGGAATATCGTAGATGGGTTTTTGAGGATATATTTCGGATAGTTGACCGCCAATTTGAGGCAGAGCATCAATTAAATGGCAACGCATTTTTAACAATCCGGCTTCGAAAACGGTAAATAAGCCCACCGGGCCGGCTCCAATAATGCAAATATCTGTTGTAATCATTTTTATAAAGTGTTTCTATCTAAATTCGTATAGATGGTGTTTAAAATTCGTTTTAAGTCGGTATAATCTTTTTCACTTAAATTTTCCCAAGCTTTCATGCGTATTTCACCCATTTTTGGGCTCCATTCGGATACCTTATTTTTACCGCTGGTAGTTAAATGCACGGTAAAGCTACGACGATCAGTCGGATTTACACGACGCTCAACCAGGTCTTTTTTGCACAATAAATCGATAATACGGGTAAGGGTAGGATGATCTTTGCCTAAAAGGTCGGCTAATTCACTTTGGTTGAGGTGCTCTTGCTCTTTTAAGTTTTTTAGAACCAACCATTGGTCTACCGTAATATCAAATTGTTGGGTATTGAATTGACGCTGGGCATATTGCTTTACCTTTCGAGCCGTTCGGTCGAGTAAGTGAGAGTAGGCGTAAAACGGGTCTGTTGACATAGCAATAATTAGTACAACAAATATCTAAAATATTTTTGAAATAAAAAAGCCCCTCGAATTTCGAAAGGCTTTTTATTTAGATTTTGAGAAAATTAGTTTTCTGTTTTTTCGCGGATAAACTCAACCACAAATGGAGTGGCTACGAATAGCGATGAATATGTTCCGAAAATAACACCAATTAACATAGCAAAGGAGAATCCTCTTAGTATCTCTCCACCAAAAATGAAGATGATAATTAATACCAACATGGTACATAAACCAGTTACTACGGTACGGCTTAGCGTGCTGTTTAAGGCATTGTTTATTACCGATGGCAGGTTTTCGTTCTTGGTATGGTGTTGATTGATATACTCTCTCACGCGGTCGAATACTACAACGGTATCGTTAATAGAATAACCCATTACGGTTAAGATAGCTGCAATAAAGGCTTGATCGATATCTAACGAAAATGGCAATACACCATTCAATAAAGAGAATAAAGCCAATAAAATAAGCACATCATGCGCCAAAGCTACAATGGCCGCTAAACCAAACTGCCATTTTCTGAAACGAATTAAAATGTATAAGAATACCACCAAGATGGCAAATAATACGGCGTAAATGGCCGATACTTTAATGTCATTTGCAATAGTTGGCCCTACTTTTTGTGAATCTTTAATTTCGAAGCCAGAGCTAATTTTCTTCAATCCGGCAGTTAATTTATCGTTGGCAGTAGCATCTGCATTTTCCGAATTATCATCTACCAAATACGAAGTGGTAATTTTAACCTCATTACTTGATCCAAAAGTTTTCACTTCTGGGGCCGAACCAAATTCTTCAGTTAATACTTTACGAACGTCAGTAGTTTTTACAGCTTCTTTAAATTCTACAAAATAGGACCGACCGCCTTTAAAATCAACCCCTAAGCTAAATCCACGGGTAAACATTGAAATTAGTCCGGCTATGATAATTACACTAGAGAAAACATAGAATTTTCTACGGCCAGTAATAAAATCAAATTTGGAATCTTTAAATAAGTTTTGAGTGGCTTTTATGGAAAAGCTGATGTTTTGGTTTTTGCCCAACATCCATTCGAAAATTAATCGAGTAATAAAAATGGCGGCAAAAAGGGAGGTCATAATACCAATCATTAAGGTGGTTGCAAATCCTAAGATTGGGCCGCTACCAAAAATGTATAAAATTAATCCCGTTAAGAAGGTGGTGATGTTTGAATCGAGGATTGAAGACATCGCTTTTTTAAATCCTTCTGCAATAGCCAATCGTAAGCTTTTTCCGGTAGCCATTTCCTCACGCACACGTTCGTAAATGAGCACGTTCGCATCTACCGACATACCTAAAGATAATACGATACCTGCGATACCCGGTAAAGTTAATACAGCACCTAATGAGGCTAAAACACCCATTAAGAAGAATAAGTTGACCAATAACGAAACGTTGGCCACCCAGCCTGCTTTGTTGTAGTAAAGGGCCATAAATAATAGGATGACCGCAATTCCAGCCAAGGTAGAAGTTAACCCACTATTAATTGATTCGGCACCTAATGAAGGACCTACAATATATTCGCTCACAATTTTAGCAGGGGCAGGTAAACGACCTGCTTTTAATACGTTGGCTAAATCTTTGGTGTCTTCTACTTTAAAGCTTCCAGAAATAGAAGAAATACCGTTTGGAATTTCACCCTGAACCGTAGGAGCAGAGTATACGTTGTTATCTAATACAATGGCAACGCTTTTCTTGTTGTTAGGGTCTGCAGATGCTAAAGCTGTAATGCTTTTCCATTCACGAGCACCTTCGGTGTTCATCACCATTACTACTTCTGGGTTACCACGTTGATCGAAATCGTCACGAGCATCAGATATTACATCACCACCTAAAGCTGGTGTTCCATCAACCTTACTTACTTTAATGGCATACAGTTCAAATACTTTGCTTTCTTCTGAAATCGGTTTTACTCCCCATAATAATTTAATACTAGCAGGAATGATTGATTTAATAGCGGGGCTACTTAATAAGGCATTTACTTTAGCTGTATCTTTTTGAGCAACAAAACCAACTACTGGACCTGGGCGCAAGGCTGTTTGGCCATCTTCTCCTTGGTATGTTGCTGGACTCAGTAGAGCAAATAATGGATTTTGTTTCGCTAGGGCTGCTTGGTCTTGCGCTAATTTTGCATCTTTTTTAGTAGTATCGGTTTTACCCAATGCGGCTAATTTGCTGCTTTCTTGAGCTGCTTTGGTAGTATCGGCGGTAGCAGTTGGTTTAATGGTGCTAGCGGCCAATTTATTGGCATTCTCTAAAAGTGGGTAAATTTCGGTGTTATCGTAGGTTTCCCAGAACTCCAATTTAGCCGAACCTTGTAAAAGTTTACGTACACGAACTGGATCGGATACACCAGGTAGCTCAATTAAAATACGGTTAGAACCTTCTTGTAATTGAATGTTTGGAGAAGTAACCCCAAATTTATCGATACGGGTACGTAGAATATTGAATGAACGCTCAATGGCACTGTTAGATTCTTTAGTTAAGAATGCCAACACATCGGCATTGGTGGCGTTTATTTTAATGTTTTGTGAATTTTCTTTGGTAGCAAAGAAAGGAGCAAGGGGTGCACCAGGGCTCACTTTTTCAAATTCTTCACCAAAAAGGCTAATAAAATCTTGGCGACTTTCTTTTAAGCGGCTTTCTGCATTGCGTAAAGCTGTATTGAAATTTATATCGGCTGGGTTGTTTGCTAAGTTACGTACCAATTCGGTTAACGAAATTTCCATGGTTACGTTCATACCACCCTTTAAGTCCAATCCCAATGGAATTTCGCGTTGCTTGGCGTACTGATAGGTAATGTATTCAATAGCACTGAAAACAGGTGTATTGGCTACAGAGTCTAAATATGCTCTTTCTTTAATACCGTCGCCTTTGGCATAGGCTTTTGCGTCTTTCTCAACTTTTTGGGCAATCCATGTGAAAGATAGTGAATACAAACACGCAATGGTTAATGCGATGGTTACAAATTTTACTAGTCCTTTTCCTTGCATTTTGTTCTAAATTGTAAGTGTAGTGTGCGTTTAGCTATTTTTAATAAGACGGCAAATCTAACTATTTTTTTCTTAGCTAGGTAGCCGTTTTTAAGAAAGCGCCGTGGTTTTTGTCAGAATCTTAAATTATCGCTTTTTATAGGTGATAAACGTGTATGAGTAGGGGTTTTTTTCGTCTGCCTGGTGGGTTTCGGTTTCAATAGCTTCCCAAGCACTTGGAGAGGGGCTTTCGAAAAAAGTATCGGCCTCAAAACTATGGTGTACGATAGTGAGGTGTATTATGCTGATGAATGGCATGGCTTGATTAAAAATTTCGGCGCCACCAATAATAAATGCCTTATTTTCATTGGCTACTAAAGCAATGGCATTAGTTAAACTATCGGCTACCTCTACGCCCTCAATGCGTAAGTCTGTTTGCCTAGTAATTACCATATTTCGTCTGTTTGGAAGTGCTCTCCCAATAGAATCGTACGTTTTGCGCCCCATAATAATGGGATGGCCGGTGGTAATTTCTTTAAAATGCTTTAAATCGGCAGGTAAATGCCAAAGCAATTGATTGTTTTTGCCAATGCCACCTTGTTCATCAACTGCCACTACAAGTTCTAGTATAGCTGCCATATTATATTGCTACCGGAGCTTTTATGTGTGGATGTGGATCGTAATTTTCTAGCGTGAAGTCTTCAAACGTAAAATCGAAAATATCGCTTACGTTCGGGTTTAGTTTCATGCTAGGCAATGGGCGTGGCTCTCTGCTTAATTGCAAGCGGGTTTGCTCTAAATGGTTGTTGTATAAATGTGCATCGCCAAGGGTGTGTACAAAATCGCCAGCCTGCAGGCCACATACTTGTGCCACCATCATGGTTAATAAAGCATAGGATGCTATATTAAAAGGCACTCCTAAAAAGATATCGGCACTACGTTGGTAAAGTTGACAGCTCAATTTGCCATCGGCCACGTAAAACTGAAAGAAGGCGTGGCAAGGTGGGAGCGCCATATGCTCTATTTCGCCCACATTCCAAGCAGAAACAATTAGTCTACGAGAATCGGGGTTTGTTTTTATTTGGTTGATTACCTGTTTAATTTGATCGATATGTTGACCATTGGCTGTAGGCCAAGAACGCCATTGGGAGCCGTATACAGGACCTAAATTGCCATTTTCGTCGGCCCATTCGTCCCAAATGCTTACGCCATTTTCTTTTAAATAGGCAATATTGGTATCGCCCTTTAAAAACCAAATAAGTTCATGTATGATGGAACGCAGGTGGCATTTTTTAGTGGTTACCAGCGGAAAACCTTCTTGTAAATTAAAACGCATTTGGTAGCCAAATACGCTAATGGTACCCGTTCCCGTCCGATCGTGTTTTTGTGTGCCTTCGTTAAGCACATGCTGCATCAAGTCTAAATATGCTTTCATTATTTTCTACTCCTATGCAAATAAAATAAATGTATTTTTGGCATCCTAACATTGTTTATAAATAAACACCGATGTTTAGAAAATGATTTGTTTCCCTAACGCTAAAATTAATATCGGTTTAACTATTACCGATCGTCGTGCTGATGGTTATCATAACCTAGAGAGTGTCTTTTATCCTATTCGTTTGCATGATGCTTTAGAGGTTATTGAGGCTGATGAATTATCTTTTACTTCTTCTGGTTTAACCATTCCCGGCAATGCCGATAGCAATTTATGTTTAAAAGCTTATCGCTTATTAGCTGCAGATTTTAGTTTGCCTCCGGTACATATTCATTTACACAAGCATGTGCCCATTGGTGCGGGTTTGGGTGGAGGTTCTGCTGATGCAGCATTTTTTTTAAAATTAATGAATGATAAGTTCGAATTGAGCCTAAATACTAAGCAATTAGAATCGTACGCCCTTAGTTTGGGTGCCGATTGCCCATTCTTTATTACAAATAAGCCTGCATTTGCCACAGGTATTGGCGATCAACTTCAAGATATCTCTTTAGATTTAAGTGCTTATTACTTGGTTTTAGTAACGCCAGATGTGCATATTTCTACCGCTGAGGCTTATAGAGGAGTAAAACCAGCAACTCCCGTGTATAGTTTGCTCGAAAGCATTCAGAAACCCGTTTCGGAGTGGAAGAATTTCATAAGCAACGATTTTGAGAAACATGTATTCGAAGCCTATCCGCAAATAAGAGCGCTTAAATCGTCTTTATACGAAGCTGGGGCCGTGTATGCAACCATGACGGGTAGCGGTTCGTCGGTAGTTGGAATTTTTGAAAAACCAGTGGTTTTGCCAGCCTTGGAGAAAGAGGCTCAGGTATTCTATGGTGTTTAGTTAATGTACTCTCTGTCCTCGTGGCTTAAACCCGACTCATCTTCCTCGTATTCTTCAAATTCACTGGTTTCTTTTGGTTTATTGCCAGATTTTCCCATTAAAAAGCCTACGAGCCATCCAGCAACGAATACACCCCCAATTATAGCTAGTTTAGAAATTTTGGAGTTGCCAAAAAACCAAAAATTTACGGCATCGGTATTGTTTATGGCTACAAGCCCTGCCACAATGCTTATCAAAATAATGAAAATACTTTTTACACTCATTTTAGTACGAATAATTGATACCGAATTCGAATATCGGTTTTTCAACCGATTTGTCGCTCGAGAAAATCATCTTTCCGCCCATATTAAAGTTGGGTAGGTAAAAGCGTAGTAAATTTACGTCGGCCCGTAATTCAAAGCCGTAGCTACGTGGAACGAAGGCTTTGTTTGCTGCTATATTTTCATAATCGGCAAAAAGAGCCGCTCTAATCCGCTTGATATAGGCCACACTACCGATTTCCCAATCGGGATAGGCAATGGGAAAACGGTAATCTAATAGCAGTGTATTCTTTAAAATTTCTGTATTAATGAGGTTGTTGTAACCACTTATGGTTGGGATATTTAGAGCGTAATCGTAAGCTGTTCCACTTATACTTTGAGTGTTAAAACTTGCGGAAAAACTATGATTAAGCCATAATCCGGGTGTAAAGAATAAGCTTTGGGTGCTTAACAGTGTACCTTTTAAGTTTTTGTCAAAGGGTAGGTGCTCGTATGCAATTAAAAAATTCTGACCCCATTTTGGTGCCAAATCTCTAGTACTTCGCCTCGTATTTTGATTTAAATACATGCTGTATTGCATGGGAAAAGCCAATGAACCAGCTAAGGTTAGGCCCTGGGGTACTCCAGAAATTTGATTTCTAGATGTATAACTTGTTGCAATTTCAAGGCCTGCCGTACCGTGTTTATCAAGGTGGTTGAATGCAAATGGTATGTTTATGCTCAATTCACTCATTTGTTCACGCCACGTAATGGGAGCATTGTTGTATACAGTCCTTCGGGCTCTATCTTTAAAATCGAGTTTTAAAATAGGGTAGAGGGCCTTATAGGTGATTCCTGCCTGGTATTCACTTTTCCCTAAACCTTGATTGTATACGTAACCTGCATAAAAATCTACGGTATTCATCAAGTTGTTCGATACGGCTTTTATACCCAAATTCAATTCGTCGGTAAATTCGTTGTTAGCTAAGATGGGTACAAAGCTGTGAAAGTTAAACGCATGCTTTACCTGGCTATACCTATCCGATTTAAATACGTTTTTTGGTACTTTTTTGAAATCAATTGGGGCACCATCTTGCGATTTTAAGGGAGCAGCGTATTCAACAAATGTATTTTTTATGGTGCTAATGGCTTGCGTTTTTACTGTATCTAGTTCAAATTCGGCAATATCGTGTCCTTGTGGTCCAAAGTTGCTAAAAAGTACCTTTTTATTCTTTTCGTCGAAATAGGGGTAATAGGCGCCAAATTTGGCCGTGCTAAGTTGGCTAATTCCTTTTCCTGATAGCTGATAAATATTATCGATACCATTGTAATGTGCTTTAAACAAAATACTATCCCCAGCATAAGTGGGCCTAGCTATAAAGGAAACTTCGGGCGCTAATTTTTGCTGTATAGCTTGGGTAGTTAAGTCGAGCTCTTCTATAGCTGTACCTTGTTGACGTACTTTTAAATACACAATTTTGCTTCCAGATGCGTGGTATTTTGGGCTTTGCAGGATACTGAAATCGGAATTAGCATATTGCTTGAGTATTTTTCCGGTTTTGGCATCCAATTCTACTAAAGTCATTTTATTGCTAAAATCAACTTCAATAGCAACAATTTTTTCACCATTTGGCGACAAGGCAGGGGAGAATAGCCTCGTTTTATGTGTAATTTGCTTGTATTTATGTGTTTTTAAATCAAAAACACAAATCACATTATATGTTCGCTTCGAATAGCGTTCATCTACTCTCAGTTCGTCCCAAGCTACTTTATCCTTCATTACATGCATATTGGGTTCTTGCTGTATGCCAATTGCTAAAAGCGTTTGTTCTTTGCCATTTTCATCTATTTGTACAAGCAGGCTGGTATGGGCTTTGCTATGTTTTAATGCGATAAGGCTTCCATCGTAACTGCGTAGGGGCAATAAATAATCTTCCGCATAATTAGTATTGCGCTTGTTGAGTGGACTATATTCAGCATGTTTCATGCTATTTAATTGCTCGGTCCAAAGCTGTGTAAGCTCGTTTGTAGTAGCCTTGTACCACATTTCTGTAGTTAAGCCGGTAAGTTTTTGGCTGGTTTTGCTCAAATTATACAACCGGAATGGGTGATTGGCCATTTGGCGAAGAAGGGTGTCTAAGATAAAATCGCCATAATCTCTGCGGAGTTTGGTAACCATAAAATAGCCTAAAGGATAATAGCCAGAAGTGAGGTCTTTTAGCGATCCTAAATAGTTTTTGCCATAACTATAGTGCCTATTGCTGAGTAAATTGGCTCTTAAATATAAATTAAAGCTCGGCTGGCGTCCTCTGCCGGCTTCAGTTAACAATGTTTCGCTCAGTACGGCATCTCCTTCAAAAAACCATGCCGGAAGGCTCACGCCAAAGAATGCAAAAGCTAAAGATTCAAATCCTGGCGCCTGAATGCTGCCTGTTAGCTTGTCTATTTGCACCACATGCCTCAGTTCGTGTACCGCCAAGCTGTTTAGCCAATCTTGCGAATCAAATTCTTGACTAGGGGTGGCGTAAAATTCAGAAT
>JBIIBV010000010.1:0-34391 GCA_044239195.1 Sphingobacteriaceae bacterium
ATTCGTAACCCCTACGTTCCAAAACTTAATTGAGGTTTTAGAAGCTTTTGCCGACACCATGGCTTTTAGAAAAGGAGGCACCGAAAGTGTACTCAAAGCCATTGAATGTAAAAATCCGTGTACAGCCGTATTTAGTTCGGGGCTGCAACTAAGCGGTGTATTTACCGATGTGGGCATGGATCTGGAAAATCAAACTACCTTTATTAAAACTACCGGACCAAGTGCTTTGGCTTTTGACAACAAAGAATTAGAAGGTCATGGGAAAAGCTATCATGCCGAGGGTTACTCTTCGCCTGTGGGCAAACTAAAAGGTAGCGAAAAGGCTTTAGAAGACTATAGCGATGCAGACTTAGCCGAAGTCGGCATCATTCAAAACAATACCTGCGAATTAAGCTTCGAAAACGGCTTTATTTTAAGAGGGAATGTAAAAAGTTGGCTTCGCAAAGAAAATAAACTACTACTAATTAGTTTTAGTGAGTGCACACTCAGCGATAGCAAAGGAAATCTATATTTTAAACCCGATTGGGGTATTTTTGACATGGCTGTGGGCGAAAAAATTGTGTCGGTTTACAATGGTGCTGCCGATAAGGATGCCTTTGAGGAAATTGCCCTGGTATCTGGCACCAATACCCACCACCCCAACTACGACGAACTAACCTTGGCTTATCACCGTTTATTTGATCAAGTAAGAACATGCAGAGAACATACCAGTGGTTATGATATTTTACCAGAAATTTGGGGGAAATTGCAAGCAAAACACCGAGAAGATTGGCTCTGTTCGCTTGAAATTTTAGAACTTTTAGAGCTAAACAACTTGAATACTACCTTAGCCCGAGAAATTCGAACGCACTTGGAAAACAAGGCCTCCACCGAACCCGAGTACAGCAAATTAATACACGACGGCTTATACATTATTAAACATCCGGTAAGCCAATTAAACTAATATGAACATACTACTAACCGGAGCCAGCAGTGGCGTAGGCTTTGAAGCCGTTTTAGAACTCATTTTAAAGTCAGAAAATAAGGTTATAGCCTTGGCTCGTTCAGCCGATAAATTGAGTCGATTGTTAGAAATTGCTAAGGGCTTAAACCCCGAATGTACTTTATTTCCGCTGCAGTTTGATTTAGTAAACGATGATATTGAACAAGGCCTTAAACCTTTTATCGCCGAAAAATTTGGTCACCTAGACGTGTTAATTAACAATGCCGGAAGTTTGGACGTTAAACCCTTTGCAGAAAGTAGCGAAGTTGATTTTGTAGAGATGCTACAGAGCAATTTCTTGAACCACGTTCGCCTCATTCAAGGGCTTTTACCGCTTATGCAATCGCCAAGCCACATTGTAAATATTGGGAGCATGGGCGGCTTTCAAGGGAGCGCTAAATTTGCTGGTTTAAGTGCTTACTCGGCAAGTAAAGCGGCCTTACACAACTTTACCGAATGCTTGGCCGAAGAATTAAAAGAGAAAAAAATCAGTGTAAATTGTTTAGCACTAGGTTCGGCACAAACCGAAATGTTGGAAAAAGCATTTCCGGGCTACGAATCGCCAGTAATGGCATTTGAAATGGGCAAATACATTGCCGATTTTGCTTTAACAGGTCATAAATTTTTCAACGGAAAAATACTTCCTGTTGCGGTAACTACGCCTTAAACCAAGAGAATTTTCCAGGCTAATTCTACATCGCCTTCTTCTAAAAATACCTTTGCTTGGCTTTGTAAATGAACTTCTCTCGTACTTGGATCGCCCAAGGTGACATCTAAAATATCTTTAACTATCGGATGCTTTCTAATGGCTTCAACAGACTCGGCAGAAGGCAATTGGGCCACATTAGCCAATTGCGCCAAATTATTGGCACTTAAAATATGCGATTGGCGAATAGCACTAGGCAGTGCATCCATCCCAATACCTAAGTTTGCCAAAGGTTTGGCCACTTTAAACAATACATCGGGGGTAGTTCGGCAATACCAATCGCCACCCAAACGGGCTACTAAATCTATTTTGGTTTGATCTATTTTCCCCGATTCGTCTAAAATAGCTTCATCTATATGAATTAATTTCACTTCGGCTACTACTAAATTTCCGGCACCAGCCTGGTCGCCTAGTGGAATGACTTGGGTAACCACACACTCCAATTGCACAGGTGCTTCGGCCACACGTGGTGGGCGTACCACTTCAGATTTTAGTTCGGTAAATCCTGCTTTTACAAATTCGTTTACGCCTTTTGGGTAATCGGTGCTGGCCAAAGAGGTTTGCTGCACCATGGCATAATTCACCACATTAATTACACATTCGGGCACTTCCAACACATTGTTAAGGGTGTGTTTGGTGCTATTGTCACGTACCCTACGGGCAGGAGAAAACACACAGATAGGCGGATTTGAGCTGAATAAATTGAAAAAACTAAATGGACTTAAGTTCACATTTCCGGCCTTATCTATGGTTGAAGCAAAACAAATGGGCCTAGGCGCAATGGCATATTGCAAATAGTTTTGCAGTTCCATTGGCGATAAATCGGCGGTTTTTAAGGTGAGCATGTCTTTATTTTTTCAATTTTAAGATAGACCAATCGGTTGGTTCTTTACGAATAGTATTACTCAAACGGCCCAAGCCAGTAATTTCCATTTCTACTACATCGCCTTCTTGCAACCATTGTGGTTTAAAGCTAGGGTCGTTTAATAAACCGGTGCCGTTTAATTCTAAGAAACAACCCGTACCCACCGTTCCAGAGCCAATAACATCGCCGGGTAAAATATCTACGCCATATGCACAACGCTCTATAATTTCGGAAAAGGTCCAATCCATATCTGCCACCGAACCGCTAGAAACTTCAACGCCGTTTACCCAACATTTCATACTTAAATTATAAGCATTCCCAACATGGCCAGGTTTAGCGGGCACTTTGTAAGCCTCCAATTCATCGGGTGTAACCAACCAAGGGCCAATCACTGTAGAAAAATCTTTGCCTTTAGCAGGGCCTAAATTCAAAAGCATTTCCTCCATTTGCAGGGTTCGTGCACTCATATCGTTCATAATCATGTAACCGGCTATGTAGTCATCAGCCTCGGCAGCCGAAATATTTCTTCCTTTTTTACCTATTACAACGGCTGCTTCCAATTCAAAATCAAGTTTTTCGAAATGATCGGGCATGCAGGTAATTTCACCCGGCCCTTGAATAGCGTTGTGGTTGGTAAAATAAAATATAGGATAAGAATCAAATTCGGGAATCATATCTAACTTTCGGTTACGACGAGCAGATGCCACGTGTTGGCGGAAAGCATAGCCATCTCTACAAGAGCTAGGATGTGGCACAGGTGCCAATAGCTCAAAGAAAATTTCTTCTTTTGCGGCAAGTATGCCGCCTTTAATGGAGGCACTTATTTTCTTGGCCCGATCCATCAACTCTTCACCTCCGGCTAAAAAGGCGTTCATATTATCTGGAATGAGCTTATCGCAAGAATTTAAATTATAAATATGCCCATCTACGAAGACGCCTAAATGTTCGCTTTCTTCTGTTTTGTAGGATACTAATTTCATAGATTTTTCTTTTAACTTGTTTCAAAACTAAAAAAAAATAAGCGCTTTTAGGCCGAATAATTTTTTGTTGACATCGCTCGTATAATCTTTTAAATTATGTGTAATTTTAGTGCAGATTTTCTAACCAATTATCGATCAAAATATGCCTATTTATCATAGTTTAGGACAAGTTCCTGCCAAAAGACATACCGTATTTCGCAAACCGAATGGAGAGTTGTATGCCGAAGAATTGGTATCAACCGAGGGCTTTTCAAGCTTATATTCTTTAGTGTACCATACCCACCCTCCCACCTTTGTAAAAGAATTAGGTGAACCTTACTCGGTAGAGCCTAAAATTGCTCGGGAGAAACACTTGCGCCATACCAGCCTTATTGGCTTTAACATAAAACCCGAAGATGACTTTTTAAAAAGCAGAAAACCGGTATTGGTAAACAGCGATTTACATATTTCATTAGCGGCTCCTCGTAAATCGATGACCGACTATTTTTATAAAAATAGCCAAGCCGATGAAGTAATTTTTATACACGAAGGTACCGGAACGCTAAAAACAGGTTTCGGCAAAATAAAATTCGAATACGGCGACTATTTAGTCATTCCACGAGGCACCATTTACCAAATGGAGTTTGATACAGAGAATAATAGGCTTTTTATAACCGAAAGTTTTAGCCCTATTCGCACCCCAAAACGTTACCGCAACGAGTGGGGGCAGTTAATGGAACATTCTCCATTTTGCGAACGCGATATTAAACGCCCAACAGACTTGGAAACTATTGATCAAGAGGGTGATTTTAAAGTATTGATCAAAAAACAAGGGCTCATTTATCCATACACCTATGGCACACATCCATTCGATTTTATTGGGTGGGACGGCTTTCATTACCCATGGGCATTTTCTATCCATAATTTTGAACCCATTACCGGCCGGGTACACCAACCGCCACCGGTACACCAAACGTTTGAAGGGCACAATTTTGTGATTTGCTCCTTTGTTCCTCGTAAATACGATTATCACCCACAAGCCATTCCGGCACCCTACAACCACAGCAATGTAGATAGCGACGAGGTATTGTATTATGTAGATGGCGATTTTATGAGCCGGAAAAGTGTGGTAAAAGGACAAATTACGCTACACCCAGGTGGTATTCCACATGGGCCACACCCAGGAACGGTAGAAAAATCTATCGGAAAAGAACGAACTGAAGAATTGGCGGTAATGATTGACCCCTTTAAACCACTCATGCTCACAGAAGAAGCCCTACAAATTGAAGACGAAAGCTACCACAAAAGTTGGCAGCACAATGTAGAATAAAACTATGCAAACAACTAACACCGATTTTTTGCCGCTAAACGGCACCGACTATGTTGAATTATACGTAGGTAATGCCAAACAAGCAGCCCATTACTATAAAACTGCGTTTGGTTTTCAGAGCTTGGCTTATGCCGGCCCCGAAACTGGCGTAAAAGACCGATCGTCGTACGTATTGGTTCAAAATAAAATGCGCTTGGTTTTAACCACCGCTTTACAACCCGAGCATCCTATATCGGAACATGTTAAAAAGCATGGCGATGGCGTAAAAATACTAGCCTTATGGGTTGAAGATGCCTACAAAGCCTTTGAAGAAACCACCAAACGTGGTGCCAAAGCCTATTTGCAACCCGAAACCCTAACAGACGAATTTGGCGAAGTACGCCGTAGCGGCATTTATACCTATGGCGAAACCGTTCACTTATTTATTGAGCGTAAAAATTACACTGGGCCTTTTATGCCAGGCTATAAAAAATGGGAAAGCGACTATCAACCTGCTTCTACCGGCTTATTGTATGTAGACCATTGTGTGGGTAATGTGGGCTGGAACCAGATGAATAAATGGGTGAAATTTTACGAGGATGTAATGGGTTTTCGCAATATCCTCACCTTCGATGATAAACAAATTTCAACCGAATATTCGGCTTTAATGAGCAAAGTGATGAGCAACGGGAATGGCTATGTCAAATTCCCTATTAACGAACCTGCCGAAGGTAAAAAGAAATCGCAGGTAGAAGAATACTTAGATTTTTACGGCGATGAAGGCGTACAACACGTAGCCATTGCCACCAATAATATTGTAGAAACCGTAACTGATTTGCAAAGCCGGGGTGTAGATTTTTTAAAAGTACCTGCTACTTATTACGATGATTTAGAAGCTCGTGTGGGTAAAATTGAAGAAGATATGGAACCGCTAAAACAGCTAGGTATTTTAGTGGATAGAGATGATGAAGGTTATTTACTGCAAATTTTTACCAAACCTGTAGAAGACCGCCCAACCTTATTCTATGAAATTATTCAACGAAAAGGTGCTAAATCTTTTGGTGCTGGTAATTTTAAAGCCTTGTTCGAAGCACTGGAACGTGAACAAGCTGCTAGAGGCAACTTATAAAAAACACCGTACAGAAAAGAGTGTTTTCATTTTTCTGTATTGGTATAATTTGATTTAAACAATATATTTGCGCCTCACAATAAAACAAGGTTTTTGAAAAAACGCATCGCCATATTTGCTTCCGGTTCTGGGTCTAATGCTCAGAAAATTATGGAACACTTTAAAAAGCACACCGATGCTGAAGTGGCCATAGTGCTGACCAACAATCCAGAAGCCTACGTATTGCAACGTGCCGATAATTTTGAAATTCCTACGCATATTTTCGACAAACACGAATTTTACGAAACAGATAATGTGGTCGATTTGCTCAAAAACTTAAACATCGATCTACTAGTTTTAGCCGGTTTTTTATGGCTAGTTCCCAACAATATGTTAGCAAACTACCCGAAACGCATCATCAATATTCATCCGGCTTTATTACCAAAATATGGTGGCAAAGGCATGTATGGAGATCGGGTACACAAAGAAGTTTTAGCCAATGGTGATGAAGAATCAGGCATCAGCATTCACTACTTAAACGAAGATTTTGATAGTGGTGAAATTATCTATCAAGCTCGATTTAAAATTGAAAAAAATGACGATTTAGAGCTTGTTAAATTCAAAGGACAACAGCTAGAACATCAATATTTTCCCAAAATTATTGAGCAGGTACTTAAAAAAATAAAATCTTAAGATTTTATCGCCAAACTGCCTTTAAAAAACGAGGCTAAAAACCTATCTTTACGGCCATTAAGCCCCCTATTTAATGAGCCACCCCGTAAAAATTAAAAACGCCCTTATTTCTGTTTATTATAAAGACAATTTAGAACCCTTAATTCGGGCATTAGCCGCCAATGGCGTACAGTTTTATTCTACCGGGGGCACCGAAAAATTTATTAAAGAACTGGGCTTCAGCGTACATGCTGTAGAAGATTTAACTGGCTATCCTTCTATATTAGGAGGCCGAGTAAAAACCCTCCACCCAAAAGTTTTTGGAGGCATTTTAGGCCGCCGCGGCTTAGCCGAAGACCAAGCACAACTCAACGAATACCAAATCCCAGAATTCGACTTGGTAATTGTAGACTTATACCCTTTCGAAGAAACGTTGCAATCGGGCGCATCGGAAAAAGAAATTATTGAAAAAATTGATATTGGTGGTATCTCCCTAATACGGGCTGCCGCAAAAAACTATAACGATGTGGTTATTATTGCTTCTAAAGATGATTATCCGGTACTAACCAATATAATTGAAGAGAATAAGGGCTGCACCGAATTAGCAGACCGAAAAAGCTTTGCAAAAAAAGCCTTCCACGTTTCTTCTCATTACGATAGTGCTATTTTCAATTACTTCAATCAAGATGAACCTCTAGCGGTTTTAAAAATTAGCGAAACACAGGCACAGCCTCTACGTTACGGAGAAAATCCACACCAATGTGGTACATTCTACGGCAATTTAGATGCGCTTTTTACCAAGCTAAACGGCAAAGAGTTATCGTATAACAATTTGGTAGATGTAGATGCCGCATTGGCCTTAATAGATGAATTCAATACACCAACTTTTGCCATTTTAAAACATACCAATGCCTGCGGTATTGCCAGTCGCAACACACTTCATGAAGCCTGGCATGCAGCATTAGCCTGCGATCCTGTATCGGCATTTGGGGGCGTACTCATTTGCAACGGAGAACTTGATACGGAAACCGCCACAGCCATAAACGATTTATTTTTCGAAGTACTTATTGCCCCATCTTTTTCTGCAGCTGCTTTAACTATTTTACAAGCCAAAAAGAACCGAATATTATTACAACGCAACGCTGTTGAATTGCCTCAAAAACAAGTTGAAACCTTGCTAAACGGCTATATTGAGCAAGATAAAGACTTGCAAATAGAAGGCCCCGAGCAAATGAATTGCGTAACAAGCGTTCAACCAAGCAAGGCCGAATTGGAAGATTTATACTTTGCCAACAAAGTGGTAAAACACACCAAATCGAACACCATTGTATTTGCCAAGAACCAAACACTTTTGGCTAGCGGCGTGGGGCAAACCTCAAGGGTAGATTCATTAAAACAAGCCATTGTAAAAGCAGAAGTTTTTGGGTTTAGCCTACAAGGAGCCGTAATGGCATCCGATGCTTTTTTCCCTTTTCCAGATTGTGTAGAACTAGCAGCCGATGCCGGAATTACTGCCGTATTACAGCCTGGAGGCTCTATTAAAGACCAAGATTCGATAGAAATGGCTAACCAAAAAGGTATCAGCATGGTTACCACAGGAATTCGTCATTTTAAACATTAAAAAAATCGATAAAAAATTTAACTTTACACCTTATAGCATAAAAACGCATGGGAATATTTAATTGGTTTACACAAGAAATTGCCATTGATTTGGGTACGGCAAACACCCTTATCATCCACAACGATAAAGTGGTGGTAGATGAACCCTCCATTGTAGCTTTCGATAGAGCCACAAACAAGCTTATTGCCATTGGTAAACAGGCAATGCAAATGGAGGGTAAAACCCACGAAAACATTGTAACCGTTCGCCCCTTAAAAGATGGTGTAATTGCAGATTTTAACGCCGCAGAACACATGATTCGGGGCATGATTAAAATGCTTAACAACGGTAAAGGTTGGTTTTTCCCATCGTTGCGTATGGTTATTTGCATTCCATCGGGTATTACCGAGGTTGAAAAAAGAGCCGTTCGAGATTCTGCAGAAATTGCAGGTGCTAAAGAAGTATACTTAATTCACGAGCCTATGGCTGCGGCGGTTGGTATTGGTATCGACGTTGAAGAGCCCATGGGAAATATGATTATTGATATAGGTGGTGGTACCACCGAAATTGCGGTAATTGCCCTTTCGGGTATTGTTTGCGATCAATCTATCCGTGTAGCCGGCGATAACTTCGATAGCGATATCGTGCAATACATCCGTCGCCAGCACAATATCATGATTGGCGATCGTACTGCCGAAAAAATTAAAATTGAGGTAGGTTCTGCCCTTCCCGAATTGCAAGATCCACCACCAGATTTAGCGGTACAAGGTCGTGATTTAATGACTGGCGTACCGATGCAAATCATGGTATCGTATACCGAAATTGCCCATTGCTTAGATAAATCGATTTCTAAAATTGAAGAAGCAATTTTAAAAGCATTGGAGATTACGCCACCCGAGCTTTCGGCCGATATTTACCAAACCGGTATTTATTTAACCGGTGGAGGTGCCTTGTTAAGAGGTTTAGACAAGCGTATTTCTTCTAAAACCAAACTGCCGGTACACGTGGCCGAAGATCCATTGAGAGCGGTGGTTAGAGGAACGGGTATTGCGCTAAAAAATATCGAGAATTTTAAATTTTTAATGCAATAAGCACCTTTTTGGGCGTTTAGGAAGTTAAAAACTAAACGCCCAATTATACCCTAAACTGTAAAATGCGCAACCTCTGGATTTACATCAGCAAGCACAATGCAGTTATTCTATTTTTCATTTTCTTCGCTAGTTCCTTTCTTTTACTCATCAACAACAATTCTTTTCAACGAGCCAGCACCTGGAATTCATCAAACGTATGGGTGGCTTCTCAATACCAAAAAATACAAAATTTAAAAGATTATCTTCGTTTAAGGGCTATTAACGATAGTCTAGCTTCAGAAAACGGACGGCTATTAAACCTACTCCCACAAAAAGATAGCAGCGAAAGCAAAGGGCTTACCAAGGTGGTAGATACGGTATCGCATCAGCAATACAGTTATTACACGGCTAAAGTAATTAACAATTCTGTTCGCCAAAAAAATAATTATATTACCATAGATAAAGGCTCTTTGCAAGGAATTAAAAAAGGCATGGGTGTACTAGGTCCAAATGGTGTGGTTGGTATTGTGCTGAATGTATCGCCTAAATTTGCTACCATCCAATCCTTACTCCATAGCGAAACCCGTATTAGTGCCAGCCTAGCCAGCAACCGGGCTTTTGGTTCTTTGGTTTGGGGTGCTGGTAATTTCAATTCGGCCTATGCAGTTTTGCAAGACATACCCAACCATATTAAGGTAAAAATTGGCGAAAAAGTAGTCACTTCTGGCTATTCCTTATTCCCTGCCGGTATTCCTATTGGTACAGTAAGTCAAACCGGGATGAAAGGCGGTGATAATTTTTTAAATATTGAAGTGAAGTTGGCTACTAATTTTGCAACCTTAAGCTATGTACACGTAGTCAACAATGCCTTTGGTGCTGAGCAAAAAGCAATCGAATTGAACAATAAAACCGAATAAATGGAACGCATCCCGCTACATATTGCACGCTTTTTCGGCTTGGTGTTTATCCAATTATTCTTGCTTAAGAATATTGGTTTTTACAACCTATCTACCCCTTACATTTACATCCTGTTCATCTTATTATTGCCCTTTAAAACACCCAATTTGGTGTTATACACCTTGGCTTTTTGCTGCGGGCTAACCATTGATGTTTTTCACGATACCCTGGGGCTACATGCCCTTGCCTGTACGGTATTGGCTTTTGGCCGTATTTTATTCCTAAACCTTACCATTTCCAACGATTCCTTGGAAACAGAACCCGAACCCAGCTTGAGCATTATGGGCGCTCGATGGTTTTTGTTGTACGGTTTGCTCATGGCTTTCTTACACCACCTCACACTTTTCACTTTCGAGTTGTTTAGCCTTTCTAACTTCGGCGGAATACTTATCCGAAGTATTTTGAGTGCATTTTTTACCTTATTTTTGATGCTGGTAATTTCACTGGTATTTTACCGTAAAAAAGCACGTTAATGAATCCGTATTTCGCCCGAAAATTCGTTATTCAAGGAATATTTATTGCCACGGCGCTCATTTTATTGGTTCGCTTATTTTACCTGCAAATTGTAAACGATAAATACCTGCTTTCGGCCAATAACAACGTACTTCGGAAAATACTTATTTACCCTGCCCGTGGGGTAATTTTAGATCGAAAAGACCGCATCTTAGTTCAGAACGAGCCCGTATACGATGTCATGGTAATCCCAAAAGAGGTTAAACCATTTGACACCTTAGCTTTTTGCCGGCTCCTAGAAATCAGCAAAGAACGTTTCGATAAACAGTTTAAAAAAGCAGTAAACCAATCCATTTACAAGGCATCAGTACTAGAAAAACAATTATCTGCCAAAGTGTATGCCGCCTTTCAGGAACGTTTGTATCAATTCCCAGGCTTTTATGTACAAAACCGTACGGTACGCATGTATCCAGATAGTTTGGCTGCTCAGTTTTTGGGCTACATTGGAGAGGTAAACGAAAAAGCCATTGAAAAATCGAATGGATTTTATGCCAAGGGCGATTATATTGGCATAAGTGGGGTAGAAAAATCGTACGAAGATTTATTAAGAGGCCAACGAGGTGTACAAAACTTAATGGTTGATGCCTTTAATCGCCCAAAAGGTCATTTTGCAGAAGGACGCTACGACACCTTAGCCGTTTCAGGAGAGGGTTTAAAATCATCGCTAGATAAGGAATTGCAAAAACTGGGCGAAAAGCTCATGAATCATAAAATTGGCAGTATTGTGGCCATTGAACCTAGTACTGGAGAAATTTTAGCTTTTGTAAGTAGCCCAAGTTATAACCCCAATTTAATGGTAGGTAGACAACGGGGAAACAATTACATGAAATTGCTTAATAACCCCTATAAACCTATGTTTATTCGCCCTATTCAGGCAGAATATCCGCCAGGTTCTATTTTTAAAATTGTAAATGCCTTGGTGGCTCAGCAATTGGGACTTATTAACCCGAGTACCACGTTTGTATGTGGGGGTGGTTATCGGTATGGCAACCGAGTAATGGGTTGTACCCACGTTCACGGTCCTATGAATTTAAGTGAATCCATTCAATACTCTTGCAATACGTATTACGGCTATACCTTTAACCGCATGGTCGATCATGCAGGCATGCGCTCGGTTGAGGGCTATAAAAGGTGGCAAGCAGCTGTAGCTAAATTTGGCATTGGCTCCAAGCTCAACATCGATTTACCAAACGAACGGAAGGGCTTACTCCCTAGCGCCGATTATTATACCAAACGTTTTGGTAGCGATAAATGGACCTCAAGTTTTAACATATCACTTTCTATTGGGCAAGGTGAATTAGGTATTACACCCCTTCAAATGGCCAATGTAATGGCAATTGTAGCCAACAGGGGTTATTTTTACAAACCCCACCTCATTAAAGCAATTGGGTCAAAAAATGTGGTAAGGAAAGAATTTACCGAGCGCATCAACGTAGGCATCAACAATGCTTATTTTAATTCGGTTATTGAGGGCATGAGCCGGGTGGTAAACCAAGGCGGTGGAACGGCTGTTTATTCTAAAATTCCGGGTATAGAAATGTGTGGCAAAACCGGTACGGTACAAAATCCACATGGAGCCGATCACTCGGTATTTGTGGCTTTTGCGCCCCGTAATAACCCGAAAATTGCCATTGCAGTTATTGTAGAAAATTCGGGTTTTGGAGCAACTTGGTCGGCGCCAATTGCCAGTTTGTTAGTAGAAAAATATTTAAGAGATTCTATAACACGGCCACAGGCCTATATGGATCGCATTAGTAATGCCAGCTTGTTGCCTGCCGTTGCCAAGCCTATCACCAAACCCAAAATAGACACACTTAAAGCAAAATTAAAAGCTAAACGCTAAACGTTTTATGGTAACCAAACAACGCACCATATTTTTTAATGTAGACAAGGTTACCTTGGCGCTATTTGCTGCCCTATGCATTATTGGTTGGTTAAATATTTATGCGGCGGTATTTGACCCTGAGAAAGGCAATCTGTTCAATTTAGGCACCAATTACGGCAAACAATTCATATTTCTGATTACAGCCGGGATTTTGGGCATCCTTATTTTAGTGATGGATGTTAAGTTTTTTAGCACCTTTAGTCCACTATTTTATGGAGTCAGTATCTTTCTGCTTCTGGTAGTATTGGTAGTAGGTCGAAATGTAGGTGGAAACCAAGCCTGGATACCTTTAGGAAGTTTTAGGCTCCAACCCTCCGAGTTTGCAAAATTTGCTACCTGCTTGGTATTGGCCCAATTTTTATCTACCGCCACCATCAAAAACAAAGCTTGGCAAACTACCTTACAAGCAGCCGCTATTATTGGCATCCCTGTAGTACTTATTTTAGCACAACCCGATGTGGGTTCTGCACTTACATTTGCCTCATTAATATTTGTATTATACCGAGAAGGACTCTCTGGCTATTTCTTGGTATTTGGTTTATTGGGTATCGTACTTTTTATTCTTACGCTACTTCTAAGCAAAATTGTGCTTATTGTTGGCCTAGTAGTTATTGCCGGTTTTTTACTTACCCAAATACGCAATAAAAAACAATGGATGCGCCCCATTGTACTGGGCACCATAGGCTCTATCCTATTTATTTTTTCGGTAGATTTTACCTACACAAACATTTTAAAACCGCATCATAGAAACCGAATAGATGTATTATTAGGCAAGGTAGAGGATTTACGTGGCGAAGGATACAATGTAAATCAATCTAAAATTGCCATTGGTTCGGGTAGGTTTTGGGGCAAGGGTTTTTTACAAGGCACGCAAACTAAATACGATTTTGTACCCGAGCAAAGCACCGATTTTATTTTTTGCACCG
Organism: Sphingobacteriaceae bacterium; assembly: GCA_044239195.1. Lineage (GTDB taxonomy): Bacteria > Bacteroidota > Bacteroidia > Sphingobacteriales > Sphingobacteriaceae > JAIPAN01. The sequence continues at coordinate 13,553 of JBIIBV010000010.1, forward strand.
TGGGCGAAGAGTGGGGTTTTGTAGGCAGTTTGGTGGTGGTTGGTTTGTATTTATTCTTATTACTGCGAATTATATTTATTGCCGAGCGACAGCGTTCTTCCTTCTCTAGAATATACGGCTACGGCGTGGCTTCCATCCTATTTTGCCATTTCTTTTTAAACCTAGGCATGACCATGGGCTTGGTGCCCGTCATTGGAATTCCACTTCCTTTTATTAGCTACGGAGGTTCGTCGCTATGGGGCTTTACTATCTTGCTATTTATTTTGTTGCGCTTAGATGCGAACCGTATGGGAATTATTTAGCGTAACGTCTACCAACTAACTCATAGAAACGAGCAGCCGTGGTTTCATGGGCAGCCCAATCGTTTGCTTGGGCATAGTTTTCGTCTAAATAACTTTTTGCTTCTTCTAAACTGCTAAATTTATTTAGCGTATCAATTGCTTCTTGATAAGCCAAGGAATAGCCGTTAAACAAGTCTTTTACAAAAACTAATTTATCATTTAAATTGATGATTGCTTTTAGATCGGCAATAGGCTCCGATTCAAATTTAGTAGCCAACGTTGCATCGGGTCTATCGGCTAGCAAATCGTTAATTGTGGGTTTGGCCTCTTGCAACGGTTCAATTGTTATCTCCAGTATAGGCGTTGAGAGCGGTGTTTCTTCTACCGGTGTTGTGGGTACGGCTACCACAGGATCTACAGCTGGCATGGGAACCACCGGAGAAACATCCTGCAAGCGTTTCATGATGTGCGCATGATCTACCAAAAATTTGGTATTAGCCAAAAAGAGGTCTAATTCGATATCCGAAATTTGATAGTTGTGTTGCTCAAAAGCGGTTACCTGCTGCTGAATTTCAGCTAAAATCTCTTTAGTCTTTTGTAGAATCTCTTTTTTCTCCATCACAAAACGAGTTAAACAGTAATTATATTTCCAAAAATAGCATTAAATTCTGATATTAGCCGAGCCTCTGGCAGGCCACAAAATCTACCTTACATGCTTCAGTACGAACATAATTTTAAGCGTAAACATCAATTGAGCGGCAGTATCGAAGTCATCTGCGGTTCCATGTTTTCGGGCAAAACCGAAGAGCTTATACGTAGATTACGCCGGGCGCAAATTGCAAAACTAAACGTAGAAATATTTAAACCCAAAACCGATACCCGTTACGACGAAACGGCTGTGGTTTCTCACGATTCGAATTCCATTTCATCAACTCCTGTAGAAAGTTCATCTGCTATTTTATTATTGGGGGCCAATACCCAAGTAGTAGGCATAGATGAAGCACAGTTTTTCGACGAAGAATTACCCGATGTGTGCACCCAATTGGCCAATAAAGGCATTCGCGTAATTATTGCTGGTTTAGATATGGACTTTTCGGGCAAACCGTTTGGCCCCATGCCTGCCCTCATGGCTATTGCCGACGACGTAAGTAAAGTACACGCCATTTGCCTACAATGTGGCGGCCCGGCTATGTATTCTTACCGAACCGTAACCGACAAAAGCCAACTATTACTTGGCGAAAAAGATAGTTACGAACCTCGTTGCAGGGCTTGTTTTGAAGACTAAATGCACTAATTGCACACTTACCTTATTACTCATATTCTAGTAAATAAGTACTTAACAATAGTTTAAAATTGGGGGTTAAATTTTTAGACTATTCTACTAAAATTTCGACCCTACGGGTTTTCGAATTAAGTCCTTGAAGTCGCTTACGGTAATAAGCCACTGCTAACCTCTCCGTCGGAATTCCTTGCTTTATGAGATAGCGGTAAATCACTTTAACTTTATACCGAGGATGAGGTTTGAATCCAACTAACTTAGCAATACGGTTAGAGTCTTGAGCTAAGAATTGCATTACATCATCAAGTGAATTGATAGATTCCGTATTATCAAGATTCACTCTTCCCTTTTTAAAATAAATAATTCGGCTCAGCTGTTTTTTATCTTGTAGTACGATGTCAGGTATTTTCTCTATAATGCTTTCTCTAATTGGTTTAGCAGGAATTAACTTGGCATTTTTACCAATTGGATATAGTGATGATTTTATAGCCAGAAGCGCTGCATAAGTTGTAGCTGAATGAACATTAGTACCCTCTTCGCGAATAAAAAGTGGTAAGTGAAAACCAATGCTTGTTAACATATTTTCTGCAATTAGACTTGATTGTCCGCGATCATAAGCAGTTTGGATAAACAATGAACCGCCTTCTTTTAATTTAAAACGCAAACCGGCACCTACAGGAATGGCGGTAGCATGGTTAGCTTGCAAATCATATCTAAAACCAGCCATTAAATATGGTCTTAACTTAGTAGCCCCATCAAACAAATGATAAAATCCTTCAATAGCAACTGTAATAGCCGATTGACGGCTGTATTCCTTAATGTCATTCATTCGCTTGCCAAAAGAAAAGCCAAAATCGGCACCTAAAGCTAAATTAGGGCTTATTGGCTCAAACATACTGACACTTATACCCTGCATGGAGCGGTTATTTAAACTTTGACTCTCATCACAATTACAAGCACTTGACGTCCGAAGATTTAATGTTTGAAACTCCTGGATGTTATATTTAACTCCTAAGCGTACAATCTGAAAAAGTTTAACACTATCGGTCTTTTGAGCATGGCTTAAAAAAGGCCCAAATAATAATGCCAAACAAAGCATAAGGGTATATTTCCAGTAGTTCATTTTAAGCTGTGTTTATGGGTAAATTAGTTGGTATTAAAGTTATGCATCAACGCTATTTCAAAAGCAGATCTCCTAAAGCCTGAAGCTTGAATACCTGAAATATTTAGTTCGTAATGTAGAGCCAACGTAGTTTGGCCAACAGTTACATCAAAATAGGGTATTATTGCGTCCCGAACTCGATAGGCCAAACCACCTCCAATGGCTGCCAAGTTCTGCCTAGGGAACTGCCGTCTTGCACTAATACTTAGTAGCTGTTCATATGCTTGTGCTTTAAAATTTGCCACACCAGAAATTCCATAACGAGTATCTTGCCTAATAAATTCATATGCACCCTGAATTCCGAAAGTCGGTTTTAATTGAAAAGATGCACTATTATCACGATTAATTACTGGTTGAGAAATATCTCTTATAGAAACGCCTAACTTCCACGACTCAGGCTCGGTATTTTGAAACATACTTATACCTAAGTGGGTACTAAACCAGTTTTGACTTTGCCCATTGCCCAATGGATCCTCTGTAATTGCATTTGCAATCGGACCATTGCGATCAAATTGATCAGGGAAGTTAATACCTGACACGTCTAAGCGACTATTAAAATAACTAGCTTGTACACTACTTGCTAAATATAATTGATTGGCATTTAAGGGAATTGCATAAGATACGCCAAGCAGTGCTTGGATTTGGTTTAGTATGTTCTGATTAGATTGATCTAGTGAAAATCCGGCACTTAAATTCCAGTAACCTGATGATTCCTTATTTACTATTTGTGATATAACCGGTAAATCCACCATCATCGCACTGCTTCTATAGCCTAACAAACCCTGATAGCGAACATCACGGTAATTCATTCGCAAACTAGTACGTGTATCATTTTTAAGTGACGGATTGTACCACAATATCATATCTTGAACCCTAGAAAAATGCAGGTCTTGCCCATGAAGATTATTAAGATATAGTATTGTGAAAAGGGTAAAAATGAACTTTATTTTTTTCATACAACTGCTATCTAATCAATGTAATCATTCCACTTCTACGAATCAACTTACCATCTTTATCATAACCTTCGCACAACCACAAAAAAGTCTCAGTTCCTTGTGACCCATCTTTAAAGTCGCCATTCCAAGCTTTACCAGAATCCCTGGATTCATAAACCAAATTCCCCCAACGGTTGTACACTTTAAAGGACACAAACTGTCTAATACCTATTAAAATAGGTTTAATGCCATCGTTAATACCATCGCCATTGGGTGTAAATACTTTAGGTACAATAATATCAATACTACATCCATCTGGATCTAAAAAGTTTAATACACCATCAGCATCACAATCTTCCACACCGTCTTCGCCGTTTGCAATGCCGTCACCATCACAATCACCACCATCCCAAGTTGCACTTGGTGCACGAGTTCGGCTGCTTAATTTAAATTCACAAGCATCCAACAAATTGGTTCCATCTAATTTTTCTTGAGAATTTACTACTCCATCTCCATCGCAATCAGAGGTGTTCCAAGCAACAATGGGATTAAGTGTTTGACTGGCAAGAATAAACGAACATGGGTCATTTGGATTAGTACCATCTCGTGATTCATCAGCATCATTTACTCCATCTCCATCTGTATCTGGGTTACGAGGGTTGGTAATATTTCCGTTTGGATTGGCCAGTGTATTCAGATCGTTTATACCTGTTTTCTCTTCTGAGTTAGTTAAGCCGTCACCATCGCAATCGGCATTATTCCAAGTAGTAGAAGGTGTAAGTGTTTGACTAGAAGAAATAAATGAACAATTGTCCAACGGATTCGTACCATCAATAAGTTCTTTTCCATCTTTAACCCCATCACCATCTGTATCTGGATTACGGGGGTCGGTATTTGCACTAATTTCAGCAGCATTACTTAACCCGTCAGTATCGCAATCTTGAATATTCCAAAAAGCAGAAACAGGCATCGTTTTGCTAGCCAATAGATAAGAACATGGGTCAATCCGATTGGTGCCGTCACGCAGTTCGTCTGCATCGCTTATTCCATCGCCATCACTATCTAAATCATATGCATCTTTTTCACCATCACCATCTGTATCTGGCTGCGATAATCCTCCATTAGCTGAAGCAGGCACTCCATTAGTATTTACAGCACCATCTGCTTTACCATCACCGTTCATATCTACTCCATTAGATTCAATTACATCAGAAATACCATCGCCATCGCTATCCAAATCCAATGCATTCGGAATGCTGTCACCGTCTGTATCGCAAGAACTAGTAGCTGGGTTACAAGCTGCATTCTCATCTATATCTAAGGCTCCATCATTATCATCGTCCAAATCCACTGAATTTAGTTTTCCATCTCCATCAGTATCTATATCCAAACCTACCACTAAACTTAGGGGTTGGCTAGCACAGCCACCAGCACTAATTGCAATCACTTGGATAGTTCCGCCGGCAACTCCAACCGTAACCGAAATACTATTTCCCGTAGATGTACCAGACCATCCAGCAGGCAAGATCCAACTGTATTGTGCAGCACCAGCAACTGGATTTATACTATATACTTGGACAGAATTAGCCAAAACTACATATGGCCCTAAAATAGGTTGTGTACTAATAGGGGTAATAGGTGCTGCATTAATCACTACAGTAGTGGCTGAGCTTACGCAACCAGAACTATTTTTGATTGTGAGGCCATACGTTCCAGGTGCTAGATTAGTAAATGTCGAATTCGATTGATAATTCAACCCATCAACACTATATAAATCTGTACTAGTGAGGGTACCAGTAAGTAAAATACTGCCGGTATTAACCGAACAAGTAGGCTGCACAACACTAGCAGTTGGGGCGAATGGAGTAAATGGCTGGTCATTTACAGTAATCTGAGTAGTAGCACTTACACACCCAGCGGCATTTTTAGCTGTTATTGAATAAATACCTGATGCCAGATTCATAAATATTGCATCAGATTGATAATCTATTCCATTTATACTATAGGTATAAGAAGGCAAGGCATTGTTTACTTGTAGTGTACCAGTAGCCATTGAGCATGTGGGATGAACTACCGTAGCGGTTGGTGCTAAAGGAGTGGCAGGCTGAGCATTTACTACTATAGTTGTTGGCGCACTAATACATCCGCTTGTATTTTTTACAGTCAACTGATAGGTTCCTGGTGGCACATTACTAAACGTAGTATTGGCTTGATAGGAAAGCCCGTCTAAACTATAGGTATAGCTTGGATCAAACGAACCTGTTACACTAACTGTACCTGTGGAGGTGGTACAATTTGGATGCAAAACTTGAGCACTAGCAGCAATCGGTGTGGGGGGTTGATCATTTACTTGTATTAGCGTGTTTGCGCTTAAACAACCGGCAGTATTTTTTACACTTACAACATAATTTCCAGGAGCTAGATTAGTGAAAGTAGAATTACCTTGATACTGAACACCATCTATACTATACAAATCACTTGAATTAACTACTGCTATGTTTATAGTACCTTTTGCATTATTACAATCTGGGTGTATTACCGTTACATTAGGTGCTAATGGAGTAATCGGCTGTTGATTAACTACTACTTGAGTAGCCCCACTTATACAACCGGTAGTATTTTTAAGAGTTAAGGAGTAGGTACCCGGCAATACATTGTTAAATAGTACCGAAGATTGATAATTGATTCCATCAATACTAAAGGTATTGGTTTGATTTGAGGCATTAATTACAGTAATACTCCCTTTATCGTTGGAACACGTTGGCTGAACCACACTTGCGGTTGGCAAATCAGGTAATACTGTTTTAGTGATAATTAAATCTGCACTGTACACACTTTTGCAACCATTGGCATCAGTATTGGCTACGGAATAAGTACCAGCTATAGAAACGAGATAAGTATCTGAAGTGGCCCCACTGAGTATGGATCCATTAAAATACCATTGATTACCTTGCTGAATGCTACTACTTAACGTAACGCTTTGTCCCTCACAGAAACTAGCTACAGAAGGTACATTTATTATCGGAATGGCCGGATTTAGATATACCGTTATATCTAATGGCACACTTGCTTCGCTCAAACATCCCGTTGATATATTTCTTGCATATAAATAATAGGTATTAACCGAATTAGGGTCATTAAGGGTAATTGGAGCAGTTATTTGACTTGCTGTACTTGGATTTGAACGAACAGTATACCATTCGTAACTCATACCAGATTGAGCGGTGGGATTAAAACTAGTAAGATCTACTACACTATTCGGACAAACATAATATACCGTTTTAGTTGGTATTGGAGCTATTGGAGGTATATTTATTTGAACCGTTGTTGCAGTTGAAATAGCTTCACAACTATTTGCATCGGTTACCTTAAGTGTATACATACCCGATTGAAGTGGATTGTATACAGAACCTGTAGCTCCGGCAATTGGGTTAGCTCCTAATTGCCATTGGTAATTTACACCACCGGAACCTACCAAAGTAATAAGCTCGTCTTTACAAGCAGAAATAAGTGAACTATTATTAATATTTGCAGTTGGCAATGTATAAACAGTAACCTCTACACCATTCGTATTACCCAAAGAAACTCCTGCACTTGTAAATACTTCCGCATAATATGTTCCAGTTGTACTAGCAACATACATGGGCAAATTCGCTCCCGAAATTGCCATCCCATTCTTTTTCCATTGAATAGTTTGTCCTGCGGTTAATGCATAAGAAATACTTACCGAACCACCTTCGCAAAATGCAGTACTTCCATTTAAATTAGCCTCTGGAATGGCAATAACTTGCGTAATAGTACTAGTAGCTGAACATCCGCTAGCATTACTTACTACTACATAGAAATCACCAGTTTGTGTTGCTGAATAAGATACCTGAGTTGCACCCGGAATAAGTACTCCATCCCTATACCATTCATAGGTTAGGCCTTGACCTGTATTCGCATTCAAGGTAACTGCACCTGCAGCATTTATAGCAACTTGAGTACCTTGAGTTATGCTTGCAGTTGGTATAGCATTTATACTGACTATAATAGGTGCATTTGTAGTATTTAATACTGAATTACTGATGCTACACCCATTTGTTATACTTGCAGTTAGTGAGTAGCTACCTGGCTGATAAACGGTAAGATTAGTAGAGGTTGCACCGCCCAAAGCATTTCCATCTAAAAACCACTGATAACTTACCCCAGATACTGCAGTAGTACTCAGGTTTACTTTACCCCCAGGGCAGAAATTTAGTGGGCCATCTGCCGAAATACTAGGCAAGGCTGGCGTAGGATTTAATACTCCGACTGCACTAAATACAGTAGCACAGGCATTACTAATTACGCATCTATACTGATAATTTGTTGCAGTACTCGGTGCGGCGCTTAATTCTAAGGTAGCCGAGGCAAAGCCTGAATATGCAATTCCATTATCCAAATTAGATCCATTAATAGTAGCCCAGTTTTGTCCACCGTCTGTACTTCGCTGCCAAGTATAATTCAAACCTTGTGCTTTGGAATTAATTTCTACACTAAAGCTTGTAGCACTATTAGTACATTGAGGACTATTTTGCACTTGCTTAATAATGGTAGGCGAATTAAGAGGAGACGCAGCATTAATACTTACTGATGTTCCTATTGAAAAACAACCGGAACTAGATTTCGCTGTGATGGTATAGTCACCAGGAAGTACATCCGTAAATACACCACTTGTGTTTGTATAGTCCAAGCCATCAATTGAATAGGACTCACCAAAATGAGATTCTATGGTTATGGTACCAAGCGCATTGGGGCAACTAGGTTGTAAAATGTTACTAACTATAGGCTTAAAAGCCTTTACCGGTTCTGGCGAAATAGTAATATAGAAATCGTCAGATTCACAACCATCGGTATTTTTAGCTCTTAGATTATAAATTCCAGGCATTAAATTGGCAAAAAGGTTAGTATTTTGGTAATTAAGACCATCAATTGTATACCTTTCTCCAGATTGTGGGGTAACAGAAATACTTCCAAATGCCACGTTACAATCGGGTTGTAAAACCGTAAACAATGGCGTTACTGGTTTTAGTGGTTTTGGCGCAATACTAAATGTAGTATCTGCAGAAATACACCCATCTTCATTTTTAGCATTTAGAGTATAGGTCCCTGGCACTAAATTGGTGTAAAACGTTTGAGTAGAATAATCCGTTTGATTGATACTATAGGTTAAGCCAGCTTGTGCTTGAATGCTAATAGCACCAAAGGCCAGATTACAAGTTGTTTGTTGGATAGTAAAATCGGGTTTTTCAGGCGTAATTGGTTGTGGATAAATTATTAATACAGTATCCGCCGAAATACAATTACTTGCATTTTTGGCTGTAAGATGGTACGTGCCTCCTGCTAAATTATCAAAGGTTGATTTGGCATAATAATTTATTCCATCTAAACTATATTCATAGCCCGAAACTACATCAATAGCTATTATACCCTTAGCAATCACACAATCAGGCTGCACCAGAATAGTGGCACGTGGTTTTTCAGGTGTTGGATTAATAAAGATTGTACTTGCATCACTTTCTTTCACGCAACCATTGGCATCACTTACCTTAACATTATAAATACCTGACTCGTTAATAAGCAATTCTCGGCGCTGTTCGTTGGGGATGAAGATCCCTCCAACTTGCCACTGGTAGGTATAATTTGGAGTACCGGTTACAGAAGTAGCTATACTCACCGGAGTACCGAAACAAACATTTGTTCCACCAGATACAATAAGATTAACCTGTGGAAGTGCATTTACGGTTACACTTATTGGACAAGAAATAGAAGCCCCAGCTGTTGCGTCGGTAACTTTTACGCTAAATTGGCCTGTTGTACTTGCAGTATATGTTGCACTATTTGCACCAACAATGGGTTGACCGGCATTTAACCATTGATAGGTTGGATTAGTAAAACTACTAGCATCGGTAGTTAAGACCACTGTTTGGCCCAGACAAACTGTAGTGTTCATGGCATTTGTACTCGGTGGGGCAATTATTTTGGTAAATTCTGAAGTAGCAGTACAACCATTGGCATCGGTTACTTTTACAGTATAATTTCCGGCATTTCGAACCGTATAGTTTGACTGTGTGGCATTTGTAATGGCACTTGTACCTAAATACCAAGCATACGAATATCCAGCTCCAGTTTTTGCGGAAAGTGTTAAGCTAGAATTTTCACAAGTACTAAAAGCTAGCTTAGCACCTTGGGTAATTAGCGCCTCTGGCTGTGGACTTATTTGCACAACAAGCACGCCACTTGCCACACTGGTACAACCTAAAGAATTGGTTTCTGTAAGCGTATAATTTCCAGCAACACTAGTTAAGTAGGTGGGTTGATTTGCACCTGGGATCAGCTGCCCATCTCTGAACCATTGGTTGCCACTCGATGCCGAGCTATTTAAAAGCAAACTAGTTCCTTCGCAAATTACTCCAGTCCCTAGTACAGTAATTGTTGGCTGAGAAGGGATACTTGGTGATGGATTGATGACTAAAGCCAACGATTCGGAAATACAGCCTGCAGTATTTTTTGCAACCACTTGGTAAGTACCCGAAACCAGTCCACTAAAAACTGCAGTTGATTGAAAATTTTTGCCATCTATACTGTACTCTAAGCCCGGTTTTGTGCTTACCGTAATGGAACCTGTTGATAAACTACAACTTGGTTGCTGTGAAACATAGGCACTTGGTTTTAAAGGAACTGCAGGAGCAGGATTAATTGTAATTAGCTCATTTCGTATACAACCAGCTGAGTTTTTAGCCCAAACTGTATATGTACCTGGAGTTAACTCTGGAAATGAACCGCTTGTTTGATATGTTTTACCATCTAAACTATATTCTATACCACTTTTAATAGCAATTAGTATACTTCCCTTGCTATAATTACAATCAGGTTGCTGAACAGAAATTTGGAGTGAATCGGGTAGTGATGGGGCTGTAATAATAGTGAAACTCATCCATGGGCTGGTTTCGCCAGTAGCAAACTTAGCCTGAATACGATAGTTACCTGGTTGCAGATTGCTAAATTTAGTATTAGATTGATAGCTTACACTATCCAATGTATATGTTATGCCTGAAGCTAGTGGAAAAGTGACCGTTAAATCCCCAGTTGGCTTATCACAATTTGGCTGAATAATATCAAAATCAACTTTTTCAATTAAGATGGTACTCACAGTACCAGATACATCACCGCGGGCTTCACCTCCTTTAAAGAATACATTCAGGTCTTGCCCTTGCATACTCATTATAGTGATAGGCGAAGCCACATCACCACGTTTATCGCCACCCATAAAGGCTTGCCCATTTACAATGCCCGTGAAACTTAATCCTATTTTTAATTTAGAAGCATCCCCTCTATTTAAGCCACCGAAGTAGAATTTCCCGAAAGAGTACCCATTTAAATTTTGGTCTATTTTTAAAACCGATATGTCTCCCCTACTAGTTCCCCCACCAAAAGCATAGCTTAATCGGGTTCCATCTATACTAGCCAAACCACTAGTAGCACTTATATCACCTCGATTCAGACTACCCAAGAATGGAACATTCATAGAAGTTCCAGAGATATCTTGTGAGGCGGATTTTATTGAAAAATCCCCACGTTCTTTACCTCCTAAATAGGGGAAATTTAAATCCAAGCCATCTAGTAATAATTTAAACTTCAGAACTGAAAAATCACCCCTATTTTGGCTTCCTGAATATAATTTAAAAACCTGTTCGCCACCGAGGCCAGAAACCAAAGCCCTGAAGGAGGCATCACCACGAGCTTTACCTCCCAAATAACTTAATAAAATTGTAGGCGCATTACTACCACTAAGCAAAATACCACCACGATATAGCTGGAAATCTCCCCTATCGGTACTACCAAAATATACCCCTTCAATAGTATTTCCTGAGAATTCTAAATTTGTTTTCCGATAGCTTATATCTCCTCTATTCTCTGATCCTTGATATAAGAAATTAATGTCTGAAGGTGTTTGCCCATCGAAGAATGCATTACTGAATTGATTATTATAATCGCCTCTAGATTGTGATCCTGCATACATATTGGTGAAAACAGATCCAGATAAAAGCGTATTTGATGTCCAATAGCTATAATCTCCACGCTCTTCACTTCCTACAAAAATATTAGTAGATACGCCCTTAAAATCAACATTTACTGTTAAATCGCTAAAATCACCTCGGCTAGAACCTCCTAAATTAATATTTGGTATCACGGTGCCGTTTATAAGGGCATTATATTGCGCATCAGAAACATCGCCCCTATCCAAACCACCAGAAAAAGAAAAACCAAAAAGGGTACCATTGAGCATGGTATGTATTGCTTTTTCAGAAATATCTCCCCTTGCCATTCCCCCAACATAAGCATAATTGTAACTTATACCCGATAGCTGATTATTAAACGAAATTGCTGTAATATCTCCTCTGTTTTTCCCCCCTTCGTAGGGAAGGGTTAACGCAATCACTGAGTCTCCATTAAAATCGATTTTAGTTTCCTTATCACTAAAATCTCCCCTTAATTGTCCACCAGAAAACACATATTGAATTTGAGAGCCTCCTAACAATAAATTAGATGCTAAGTTAGATTGATCACCCCGAGCAAAACCACCTTCAAAAGCGGTATTTAAATATACGCCATCAATTCCCCGGGCAAACAGTGAAAATGAGTAATCACCTCTATCACGAGCACCACCATATGGTTTTTTATTATCATAACCATCTAGCTTATTGTCAACTAAAACGAGTGCATTATCCCCTCTTTGTGTGGCTCCTTGAAATGCCACATTTAATTTTTGACCAAATAGTGACGTGTTGAAGGTAATGGCTGATTGATTACCTCGACCGGAACCACCCATATAAGCCGAGACGGGTACCAAAGTTAGCGCTGTTGTTTCGTACTTATTATTGTATGTAGAACTGTCTTGACTAACAGCAACATTTAAAGAAACAATATCCTTAATATTTACATGAGATAATTTGGCAAAAGCATGGCCCATGATGCCAAAAAGCAACACAATTAGGAGAAAACTCCTAAAAAGTATTTTACAACTATACTGCAATGGGTTGGTTTAGATAGAATGACAAATACTCCACAACATGTGTACATGGTGGAGTATTTAAGTATCTTCTATTGCAGTATTATTTAGCTGTTCTTACTCCACGGCCACCAGTGTCATTGGCTCTGGCACGGATACCAGTAGTTGATGAAGAAGAACGATCAGACGTACGCAATTCATTCACTACAACCCCAGTAACATTGCTAGACCATGCTCCACCACGTAAACCAACTGGAACAGTAATTGCAGGCCAACCAACTACATCTTGGTCGCCATTACCATCTAAAGCTCCATTACCATGAGCTCCGGTATAGGTTAAATTGTCGGTACGGCCAACAGAATAGCAAAGCTCCCAAACGTTTCCACTCAGTTCCATAATACCCCAATATCCCGCACCCGCAGTTTCGCGGTTACTGTTCGCTGTAGCGAAAAGACCTACACGAAAAGGACCACCAGAATTGGTATTAGTCCAGGTATTATACCAGTTAGCATTACCAGCATTTGTTGCATAATTACCGGTAATAGTTTCGGTGGGTAATCCTTCATCAGCCAAAACATATCTATTAGCGGCTCCAATTGCAGCAATGTTCGTAGTACCCCATGCATATTCTTGAGATACCACTGGCGACGTGCCTCTAGCAGACTTCTCAAATTCTAATTCAGTCATTGGGCGTAAACTTGCCCAATCTAAATAAGCTGCCACATCAGCATAAGTTAAAAAGTTACAAGCCTCATCGGTAAAAGTGCCAAAGCTGGCAGTGGTGGCAAAAGTAGCAGCGCCATTACCAGGCCAACTAAATGAGTTTCGATAGGTTTGGGCATCGGTTTGTTTAGATCCTGTTGGACCACCAGTTTGATTCAAAGAAATATCTCTTCGTAATTTCTGATCTTGTGTTATAGAGTTAAAAAACTCTATATATTGATTTTGAGAAATTTCATATTTCATTACATACATGGCTTCAAAACCCTTTGGAAAATTTGCCGGAATGGCATAAACCGCACCCGTTGCATATTCACCTGTAGAAGCTGCTGCTGCTTGCGATAAATAGTAATAATCGCTCACGGATGTCATGTTTGTACCAGAACCACCACCAGATGCATTTAACACACTAATGGCACTCTCTGAAGAAATATACCAAGGGTCGTTATCTGCAGAACCTTGGCGGAACGATCTGTTCTGAGCAATGGTAGCACCATCGCCTGCCCAAAATGGTGCTTGAGGCACATATACCATTTCTACACCATACACCTGAACATCAACTGCTGCATTATTAGCAATTCCCTGAGCGCCGTAGTTCCACAGTAATTCTACACCGGTTACCGCAAAAGTTCCATTTCCATCTACACTACGGTTAATAAATACACCCATACCCGGATTGGTAGTTGCATTAAAAGTTGTTCCGGGTGCAAGTAAGCCAACAGTTATATTACTTCCACTTGGTGCGGTATGTCCTGTATTAGACAAAAAAGAATGTTGCCAGTTGCCGTTACCTACACGAAACTTTACGAATAGCCAAGCAGCATCCCAATTGTTGGGGCCAGCACTCACACGCCAACTGTTATTCCAACTCACATCAAATTTTATCTTGGTTGTTTGATTCGTTGTATTTTGCCCAGTAAGACTTACATTGGCAATTTTAATTCCATTGGCAAACGTGGCCACAGAAATAAAGATAAAGCTTAAAAAAAGTACTAATTTTTTCATATTCATTTTTGATTTAACATTTTGATTATTATTGCCCAAATGGTGTGTTTGAACCTATTTTATAGTAAGTCTTAAAAATGATAAAAATGCATCAAAAGAGTATGATTTGGAATGTATCGTTTTTTGTAATATATGAAATACGGTACAAGTGAATTTTTAAGCTCTATTAACATTGTATTTCGTTGAATCTTGTAAGAATAAGAGTAATTGACTTTTGAAAGCAACGCCACTAAACTAATTGATAAAATAACTCCAAAATAAAAAAGCCCGACAAAAATTGTCGGGCTTTTTTTTATGAAATGACGGCTGCTTACTTTTTGTGTAGGTTTAATTTCAAGCCTATTTCAAAAGTACCATTAACATAGGCATTTATTGGTGTTGCACCGGTATTGTATACACCCAAAACTTGCCATTGCTTGCGGTGCCAGTAGCCAATTCCAAAGCTTGTACTTTTATTCGTGTGGTAGGCTAAGGTAAAGTCTAATTTCTCATCGGGAGTTTGTGCATTTACACCAAAATCAACAATATCGGTGTAGTTGCGTACACCACGATAGGCAATTTTTGATTTAAAAGACCAATCTGAAACAGGAAAAGAATAATCTACCGCAAAGTAGGTGGTATGATTATCAACCGTGTTCTTCAGATCTTTTTTTAGCTGGCTTTTCAGATTATAAAAGACTGCTTCTACGCCAAATTTTTCGCTGGTATAGGCAAATCCTGCATCGCCATCAATGGCCAGCTCACGATCGTTAAAACTCACTAAATCCGGATCGTTTGGATCTGCTACAAGTTCTTCCATACTCAACGTACCTCTAAAAATACCCAAACTTACCCCCATGTGTAAAAACTCGTTTTTACCGCTTAATGGCAAGTGGTATGCATAGGTACCTAACACTTTAGTATAGTTAATTAAGCCCGATTTATCATTAAATACGGATACACCCAAGCCTACCTTATTGGTACGAGTATCGTAACTAACCATAGAATTACGAGGCGAACCCGGCATATTACTCCACTGATTTTTATAGCCCAAGTTAAGGCGTTCACCTGCTTCAGCACCTGCTTTAGCCGGATTTGCTAGATATTGGTTTTGAAAAAGTTGCGCATTAAATGGATTGATTTGCGCACTTACTACTCCGGTAAAAATTGTTAGCAGTAGCGTTAATAATAATTTAGTTGTATGTTTCATTTTCTTGTTGATTCAATTAATATTAACGAATAATGCTAATAAAGCCTTTCTTAGGGTTTACACCTGGACCAAATGTGATGACAAAATAGTAGGTATCTTCTTTTAAAGGCACACCATTTACCGTACCATCCCAGCCATTTTGATAATTACTTTCTACAAATAATAACCTGCCCGCTCTATCAAAAATACGTACTTGGTTATTGGGGTAACTCGTAATATTTGCCACTACCCAGGCATCATTTTTACCATCGCCGTTAGGGGTTATCGCATTTCGAGGCGTTACATTGTAATCTTCTACTACCGTTACCGTAATATTCAATACCGTAGAGCTTCCAAAACTATTCGTAACCGTTACCGCATAGGTTTTTGTTTGGCTAGGCGATGCCGTTGGATTAGCTGTATTGGTATTGGAGAGATTTAATACCGGCGTCCAGCTATAGCTAACCAAATTAGTTCCCGTTACGGTTAAATTAGAAAAGTAGCCTTTACTAATTACCGGATTAGAAGTTGCCGGGGTGATACCGGTGTTAATATTATAGCCGGTTCCCTTTACGGTTGGGCTTTCACTAATGGTAATAGTAAACACCTTTTCGAATGGCAAGCCACCTGCATCGGTTGTACGGATACGAATACTATAGGTGCTTTGAGCAATATAATTAAAAACAACACCTGCCTTTAACTGGTTACCAGAAATGGTAAAATAGGCATTAGACGTGCTACCAGCACCACTCACTAGCGTATAGGTATGTGAATCGCCTACATCTGGGTCAGTGGTGGTTAAATTACCTATTACCGCACCAATGGCATTGGCCTCAAATACATTCATTTTACTTAAGGTGATATTGGTTGGTGCTAAATTTTCAACCACATCTGTTACGGTTACTGTAAAGGTTTGTGTAGTAAAATTACCCGCCGCATCGGTTGCCTTAATTACTACAACATACACGTTATTGACATCGGAATCAGTAGGATTTTCAAAATCTGGAGCAGGGCTAAAACTCACTAAACCAGATGTAGGATTAATCGTAAAGCGGGCTTGATCGGCACCACCACCTAGGCTCCAAGTAACCGATTCATTGGCAGTAAACGTATATACCGAAATAGTGTTTTCGGGAACAGTTTTGTCACTAGTAGCGCCAGTGGTAGTTCCACCACCCGTAGTTGGGCCCGTAATTACCGGGGCGGTTTCATCTACATCGGTTACAGTTACTGTTAGATTTTGTGAAGAAACATTACCATCAGCATCTGTAGCCTCAATTATTACCAAATACACATTATTTCCGTCTGAATCCGTAGGATTTTCAAAATCTGGGGCTGTGATAAAACTAACTGCTCCAGTAGCTGGATCAATAGTAAACAATGCCTGATCTACCCCCCCATTGATGTTCCAAGAAACAAGTTCATTGGCGGTAAAAGTATGTACAGCTGTGGTATTTTCTGGAATTGACTTTGTACTACTAACTCCAGTTGAACCATTTGGTCCAGAAATTACCGGTGGTACCTCATCTACATCAGTTACAGTTACGGTTAAGGTTTGTATAGTAAAGTTGCCCGCAGCATCTGTTGCGGTAATAATAACGATATAGGTATTGTTAGTATCCGCATCCGTTGGAATTTCATAATCTGGTGCAGAATTAAAGCTAACCACACCTGTATTCGGATCAATACTTAACTTCGATTGATCTGCTCCACCTGTAATACTCCATATTACTGGTTCGCTAGCGGTAAGGGTGTACACAACCGTGATATTTTCTGGAATAGTTTTATCACTATTTAAGCCAGTTGTAGTTCCACCAACACCATCAGCAGGGCCAATAATTACCGGAGGCGTAGTATCTCCTCCACTCTGGGCAGTAAAAGTTACGGTTGTGGTATTGGTTGCTGTTGTTCCATTGATGCTAAATCCTATAGTAGCTGCTCCAGCATTCGTTGAGCTGGTTAAAATAACTGTATAGGTTCCATCATTATTGTCTACTACAGCACCTAACGTTCCGTCACTTGTTGTAACTACAACTATTCCACCACTCGTGGTTAAATTGTTACCACTAGCGTCTTTTAATTGAATAGAAATGGTAGATGTAGAAATACCATCAGCAACTATGCTTGTAGGGTTTGCAGAAATAGTGGAGGTAGTTGGGCTTGCAGCAACAGGCACAGATCCACAAATATCGAGTGAAGGGGTACCCGAACAATTGAATGTATTTTCAAACGTACCTGTAGAAGTACCATCACCCATACTTCCGTTCGTTCTATGACCAACATAACAAAATTGAGAAGTACCTTCTTTTAAATAAACCAAGGTATGTCCTCCCATTTCTGCAGATAGGGCAATATCAGAACCAGAGGTAAATCCCAATGGGTACCCAGGGTCGTAGGTATCACCATCTGTAGTTCGGCCAATCATTTTCCCGCCATTTTCTCCCCATGTATACAAATCACCATTTTTTGTGGTGACTGCAACTGCCGGGAATGAAGCATCATGCTCTTGTACAGTGATATAATTTACATTAGTATAATTCGTACTTGCGTTAATTTTAGCATTAACCCAAGTTTTTCTCTCCGTGGTTGTAAAATCACCACATTGCTTTTGTGAATTATCACCTAAGGCATATAAACTTCCTGAATTACTTAATAAAAAAAACGTGTTTTTAACAGTACTAGTTCCTTTAATACCTCCTGTAACTCCAATCATTTTAGGTAAATTGGCATTGGTAAATTCTGAAGGTAGCACCATTGGAGTAGCGTATGATTTAGCAGCACTTGCGCTTCCATTGCCTAGATAAACAGAAGGGCCCCAAGCATATACTTGGCCTGAGGCTGTTAATGCCATTAAGGAACCATACGAACTGCTACTTACTTGGCCTCTAAGTGCAACCACCCCAGTTAGTGAAGTAGAAGCATTTATTTTAACCTCCTGCCAAGTAGTTGCAGCTAAAGCCGCATTATTTCCTTGTAAACTAGCCGCTGCCTTAGTTAAAACCCATACCTTACCCGCAGTAGTTACAATGGCTAAGGTTTGGTATGTGCCAAATAAGGTGGCTACATCGGTAGGGGCAACACCAGAGGGCAATTTAAAGTTTGTATCTCCACCAGTAGGTGTGGCAATTTTTTGGAAATTGGTACCCGTAGTTAAAGATGCATCTAACAAAAAACCTTCGTTACCCCAAGCGTATAGCCCCGTGGTGGTGAGTACAACAAATTGTTCAGAAGTAGTTCCACCATTACCGCCGATAGTCGCTTTTAAAGGGGTACCCGTTAAGGCTGGATAATTGCTCACATTTAAAGATTGTGGAGTTAATACATCAGATGAGCCATTACTGGCCATATCTTGACCCCAAACTGCAAAAGTGCCATCAGATTTCAATCCAATAGTTTGATGAAATCCACTAACCAATTTGTCATATTTCTGACTAGGATCGCACTGTGCATTTGCACGAATACCAGAGAAAATACATGCACTCAATAAAACGAAAAAGTGCAAGATTCTACTTGTTTTAATTCTTAAAATCATAAATATCTTTTTGTAAATAACTAGCTATAAACTGTACTTTTTCTTAAAAAGAGTACAAATAAAATTAAAATTACAATTATAAATTTAGTACCAAAAATAATACAAGTCCATAATTAATAATTATTATCTATATCGGTATTTTTTGGACCAATAAAACAAGGGAAGAAGTGGAATTATTTCACCTTTTGGGACATCAGATATTGTCCCAAAAACTTATCAATACCTTTTGCATCTAAATTTTTTGCCACAATTTTTTTGTTGGCATCTAGCAAATAAAGGGTGGGCGTTTGAACTACATCGTATAACTGCCGATAATTAGGAATTTGATTTTTTTGCTCAGCTAATTTTTCACTCTCGGGCTGATAGATATGCAGCCAATCTTCCAAGTGATGCTTTTGAATGAAGGCTTTCCAAGCCGTTTGTGATTGCTCATCAATATTTATGCCCACCATTTTTAGACCTAGTTTTTTCCAGTTGGCTCGGTACAGCGAATCCAGTTGCGGCACATCCTGCAAGCAGTGCGAACAGTTCGGGTCCCAAAACACCAAAAGCGTATAGGGCGCTTTCAGGGCATATATATTTTGCCGTTCTCCGGCCAAGTTACTCAACTGCAAGGCAGGGGCAGGGTTACCGATCTGGTTAGACACCAAACTATATCCCCTATCAAAAATATATTTCTTTTGTTGGGCACTCAACCAAGCAAAATCTTTTTTGGTATAGTATTCGGTAAACAAATGCACAAACACTTTGTCTTGGCCCATAACCTGCGGGCGCACATAGCGGTCAGTAAGTTTAGAAAACAGGTAGCGGAAACACTCCCCTTGTTCATCGCCAGCTTGCTGTATTAATTCATCAATGGTTTTAATTAGTTCATCGGGGTTGGGAGACACGTAATAGCTTAAAAATTCCTCTAGTTTTTGATCGAAAAAGGGTGTACGTAATAACCGAGGATCAGCCAAGCTAGTCCCCTCCCAAAAATGGGCTTGGTAATATTCATACCAATCTTCTGGTTTTTTTATGCTTGCTTTTGAAGGCGCATCGGGGCGCTTACTGGCTTGGAATAAAAAACTGAGTAAAGCTTTGGGATGTTCTTGCTGAAAAGTAGTTCTATAGGCATCTAAGCTTTTTAGTTTGGTAGCTATAGCTTCATTCCATTTTACACTATCGGCCGGGCTAGCCTGCTTTAATTGTTCTTGGAGTTGGCTCATTTCTGGAGCAAATTTGGCCAAAAAAGCATTATACTGGCTGAAATAGGTATTCTCTACCGAACCACTGACTTGAGGAACGCTAGTGGGTGTTTCTAAAAAAATACTGAAGTGTTGCGCACTATCCATTAAAAACTCGGTGAGCAGTTCTTTGCGTTCGCTGGCTAAAAAATAAATGCCCGAAACATACTTTTTATTAGCCCTAAACTCCCCCTGACCTGAATCGCTTAAGACAATGGAGTCTACCACGGTTTGAAACTTGCCGAAATAGCTGCCCATATAAAGCTTTTGGAGTTTTAATGAGGGGATATTTACTGCTACACGAACCGCAGTACTATCCAATGGCACGCTAGCCAGCATGATTTTGGAAAGAGTACACAGAACAAGGAAAAGGAATGCTCGTTTCATTTGGGTAACTATAAAAATACAAAACCCCAACCATTTCTGATTGAGGTTTTTTGTGGTACCAGCTGGAATCGAACCAGCGACACAAGGATTTTCAGTCCTTTGCTCTACC
>JBIIBV010000059.1:0-9409 GCA_044239195.1 Sphingobacteriaceae bacterium
TTTTTAGGGATCACAAATCTAATCATATCTTACAGAAAAAAGAAGAGTTATTGTGTTGTTTACACGAAGTTTTTAGTCGATGCGTAAATGTGAAAAAATGTTAAAAAGCCGAACTTCCTTGCTTAACTTGTATATTAACGCTACCTTTGTAATGTTTGAATGTGTTAATTCACAAGCAATTACCATAATTTATACAAAAAATAAGCCTTAGCTTATGCTTAAAAAGATATTAACAATTTTCATTTTCACTGCTTTATTTGCTTCTGCGCAGGCCCAAACCACTGTGGCCAAAAAGGAGCCTGTAAAAACGGAAGATCCCGACAATTTACTGTCGGACTATTTTTCGCAGGTAATGGGCGTTGCTTTATCCGCTACCTCTAATTTAAAATTATACCAATTTGTATACGATTGGATTGGTACCCCATACCGCTTTGGTGGTGCTAGCCGTAAAGGCATAGATTGTTCGGCTTTTACCAAAGAAATTTATTCAAAAGTATTCAATACGGTTATTCAGCGTAATTCTAGAGAAATTTTCAGCATGTCTACCCCGGTAAGCCGCGAAGAACTGAAAGAAGGTGATTTGGTGTTTTTCAAGATTAATAGCCGCAGTATTACGCACGTAGGTATTTATTTAGGGAATAACCGATTTGCACATGCTTCTTCTAGCCGTGGCGTGGTATTGAGCAATTTAGATGAGCCTTATTACAAACGCTATTTTTACAAAGGCGGTCGCTTAAATACTCCAATAGAGTAAACCTTTAAGCTTATTTTTTTTAGAAATCTTGCCCACGGCAGGATTTTTTTATTTTTATACCTATGAAACGGCTTTTCCTCTTCATGTATCTTTTTGTTGGAACAGTGCAGGCCTTGTTAGCGCACCCCGATACCTTGCGTATTGTGGCAGTTGGCGATATCATGATGGGCTCTGGTTTTCCTACTCCTGTGTTGCCCAAAGACGATGGACAAGGAAGCTTTAAAGCGGTTTTGCCTTTGCTGCGTAATGCCGATTTAACGTTTGGAAATTTAGAGGGCGTTTTTTTAGATGAGGGTACGAGCGATAAATGTAAAAACAGTAAGGCTTGTTATGCCTTTCGTATGCCCGAGCGCTATGTGGCGCACTTGCAAGATACCGGATTTGATGTAGTGAGTGTAGCTAACAATCATTCGGGTGATTTTAATGAAAAGGGACGCACCCAAACGGCTAAAACCTTGAGTGATGCTGGTATTCAGTTTGCAGGGTTTCAAACACACCCCTATACCTTATATGTGAAAAATGGAGTGAAGTATGGTGTTTGTGCTTTTGCCCCCAATGAAGGAACAGCTTCTTTACACGATTGGGCTACTGCAAAAAAGCGCATTGCCGAGTTAAAAAAACTTAGTGATATTGTGGTGGTGTATTTTCATGGTGGTGGCGAAGGCTCCAAGTTTCAGCATATTACCCGAGCGAACGAATATTTTTATGGTGAAAATAGAGGAAATGCCTACGCTTTTGCACGTATGGCTATAGATGCTGGTGCCGATGTGGTGTTGGGTAGTGGGCCCCATGTTACCCGAGCGGTTGATTTGTATAAAAACCGTTTTATAGCTTATAGTTTGGGTAATTTTTGCACCTACGGCATGTTCAATTTAGATGGCCCCAACGGTGTAGCGCCACTATTAGCCTTAAACATTACCGAAAAAGGAGAGTTTATTTCGGCCAAGGTGACTTCTATTTTTCAGCAAGATAACGAGCACTTGGTTGTAGACCCTGCCGGAAAAGCTTTTCAATTCCTAAAACAACTTACCCAAAGCGATATTCCCGAAGCAGCATTACAGTTTTCGGAAGATGGCATCATTACTAAAAAACCGCTAAAAAATTAATGCGGATTAATTTGTTTGAGACTAAGTGGAACCAAGCGTTTGGTTTTTAGGTAGGTAAAGCCTACCACACACAAGGTCATGGTGCCACCAAATAATACCGATGGAATGGCACCCATTAAACGGGCAGTAAGACCCGATTCGAAGGCTCCAATTTCATTGGATGAGCCTATAAACATGGAGTTTACGGCAGCTACTCGGCCACGCATTTCGTCGGGAGTTAGAATTTGTAAGATGGTAGAACGAATAATTACGCTCACACTATCAAAAGCCCCTTCGAAAAATAAGATTACTAAAGAGAGGTAAAAATTTCGCGAAAGACCGAAGCAAATAATGGTAATACCGAAGCCCGTAACCGCTAACAGTAGATTTCTCCAGGGTTTGTTCATGGGTGAAAAGCGGGTCATAAGCAACATAGCAAGTACCGCTCCAACGGCAGGCGCAGCTCGTAGCAAACCTAATCCCTCGGGCCCTACTTTTAAAATATCGTTGGCAAAAATGGGCATGAGCGCTACTGCTCCGCCAAAAAACACCGAAAATAAATCTAAGCTAAGGGCGCCTAGCAGCATTCGGCTTTTAAATACAAAGTGAATACCTTCTTTTAACGAGTCGAAAATAGGTTGTTGGGAGATGAACTGCGCCGGTTTATTGCTAATGAGTAGCGTGCACAGCAAGGCCACCATCATAAATATAAAAACGGCAATAAAACAGGTGGTTACACCACTAAATCCATATAATAAACCACCTATGGCCGGCCCTACAATAGTGCCTATTTGCCAGCTTGAGCTGTTCCAGGTTGAGGAATTGGTTAGGTGTTCTTTGGGTACAATTTGGGCCATTAATGAGAATGCTGTGGGAGAGAAAAATCCTCGGGCAATTCCAATACCTAAAATCATGAGGTATATGGTGGCAATAATGGCGTGTTTGCTTAAGTAGCCAGCCATTACCGGAGAGGTTACCAAAAGCAATACTGCAGAGCAAATGGTCATGGCGGCAATTACCCAAGCCAATAGCTTTTTCTTATCCGATTTATCGGCTAAATAGCCTCCATATAAAGAAATGGTAATGGCCGGAATAGCTTCTGTTAAACCAATTAGACCTAAAGACAGCGGATCTTTGGTTAATTGATACATGTGCCAACCAATAATTACCGCTTGTATTTGATAGGCAAAAGTTAGAAAGAAACGCATGGCCACATAGGCCCGAAATTCGGGGAAACGTAAGGCGCTATATGGGTCGGTTTTTGCCACAATTAGTTTTTCAATCCGTTGTGGTCAATTAAGTAAATAAGACTGGTCATGGCAGCGGCACCCAACTCTAGCTCTCTTCGATTTACATTTTCGAACACATCGTTTGGCGTGTGGTGAATATCAAAGTAGCGTTGCGAATCGGGTTTAAATCCAATGAGTACAATGCCTGGGCTGGCAGTTTTTAGGGGACCTATATCGGCACCACCACCGCCCAAGGTTAGGCGATCGGTTTGATAGGGTTCGAATAATTTTTCCCAATCGCCTTTTATTTTTTTGAAAAGATCGGCAGGGGCATCAATGCCAAAACCACGAGGGGTAAAGCCTCCGGCATCCGATTCCATGGCCACGATATGTTTTTCACCGGTAATTTTGGCTATTTCGGCATATTTCTGTCCGCCACGCAAGCCATTTTCTTCGTTCATAAACAACACAGCTCTGATGGTGTGTTTAGGCTGATAACCCAAGTTTTTTAGGATGCGCAACACCTCTATGGATTGCATGACTCCAGTACCATCATCGTGGGCGCCTTCGGCCAAATCCCATGAATCTAAATGGCCGCCAATGCTGATAATTTCATCGGGATTGCTGCTGCCCTTCATTTCTCCAATTACATTGTAGGAAAGCACATCGGGAAGTGTTTCGCAGTTTTGTTTAAAGAAGAATTTTACGGGCTCGGCCGATTTTAATTTTAGTAATCTACTCAGCTCGTTTGCGCCTTTAGTTGAAATGGCAGCAGCCGGAATTTTAATTCCATTAGCCTCGTAATTCATGGCACCGGTATGTGGGTAATCGTCTATAGCATGCGTTAGCGATCGAACAATTACACCAAGGGCACCATATTTAGCCGCTTCGGATGCGCCTGCTCGGCGTTGGTCGCCAGCCATACCGTAAGAGGTGCCTGTTTCAATGGGTTTTGGGTCAAATGCACGATTGAAGAATACTATTTTCCCTTTAATTTTATCTTCGCCCAATGTTTTTAGCTCTGCTAAACTTTGTAGCTCAATTATTTCGGCTGTGAGGCCTTGTTTTGGTGTACCTACCGAACCGCCAAGGGCAGCAATGGGTACCACTAGATCTTTTTTGCCCACTAAAATTTTACCTATTTCTTTTTCTCCTCGTACCCAGTGTGGCACCAATACCTCTTGCAAATAAACCCTGTCAAAGCCATAGCTTTCCATGAGTTTTTTGGTCCAATCTACCGCTTTTTGGGCCTGTACTGAGCCACTTAAACGGGGCCCAATTTGCTTGCATAAATAGTTAAGATTTTGATATGCTTTTCCGTTTACTAAGGCTTCATCGTATATTTTACGAAGAAAAACAGAATCGGCCGATTGGGCAAAAGTGCTAGTACTTAAAACTACTAGTGCAACAAGGAGTTTTACTATTTTCATATGTTTAGTGTTTTAACAAATGTAATTTTTTTAGACAGTAATCTTACGATATTTTATCCCAGCTAATACCTGGGTTTTTTAGTTCGAGATAAATTCTCAATATTCCGTTTTCGGGTTTTTGTAGGTCGGGGTCGTTTTCGTAAAGTTGTATAACAGCTTGCCGGGCTTCTTGTAATAAGGCTTGGTCTTGGGTGATGTTGGCTAGTTTTAAATCCAATACCCCACTTTGTTGGGTTCCTTCAATATCGCCGGGGCCACGTAATTGCAGGTCAATTTCCGAAATTTCAAAGCCATCGGTGGTACGCACCATGGTGTCTAATCGCAGCTTGGCGTCGTTGCTTAGTTTGTTCCCCGACATGAGAATGCAATACGATTGCTCGGCCCCTCTACCTACCCGGCCTCTAAGTTGGTGTAATTGCGATAGGCCAAAACGTTCGGCATTTTCAATAATCATGACGCTGGCATTGGGCACATTTACGCCCACTTCGATTACTGTAGTGGCTACCATAATTTGGGTTTGCCCTTTTACGAAGCGCTGCATTTCAAATTCTTTGTCGGCGGCCGCTAATTTACCGTGCACCATGCTAATGCGGTATTCGGGCAGGGGAAACTCCTGGCTAATGGCCTCTATTCCGGCTTCTAAATATAATAAATCGAGTTTTTCACTTTCTTTAATAAGCGGGTACACAATGTAAACCTGTCGGCCTTTTGCAATTTCTTCCCGCATAAAACCAAACATACGCAAGCGTTGGCTTTCGTAAAAATGTCGAGTTTCGATAGGTATTCTGCCTACCGGTAATTCATTGATTACCGAAACATCCAAATCGCCATACAGGGTCATGGCCAAAGTTCGGGGTATGGGCGTAGCCGTCATGACCAACACATGGGGCGGCACCGCACTCTTTTTCCATAATTTAGAACGTTGTTCTACGCCGAAACGGTGTTGTTCGTCGATAACCACCAAGCCTAAATTTTTAAATTGAACTACCTCTTCAATAAGGGCATGGGTGCCAATCAATATGTCTATTTCGCCATTTTCTAATCCTTCGTGAATGGCTCTCCGTTGCTTGGCTTTTACCGATCCGGTGAGGAGTTCAATGTTGACTAAGCCATCGCCCACCACTTCTTTTAAAGAATTAAAATGTTGCCGGGCTAAGATTTCGGTTGGAGCCATGAGGCAAGTTTGGTACCCATTATCTATGGCCAAAAGCATGGTCATGAGGGCCACAATAGTTTTTCCACTACCTACATCTCCTTGCAACAAACGGTTCATTTGAACGCCTTTTTGGGTATCGAGGCGAATTTCTTTGAGTACTCGTTTTTGCGCTTCGGTGAGTTTAAAGGGCAATTTACTACTGTAAAAGGTGTTAAATTTTTCACCCACTTCTTCAAAAAACACACCTTTAAATTTCCGGCTTCGCAGTAGTTTATTTTTTAGAATTTTTAGTTGGATGAAGAAGAGTTCATCAAATTTTATGCGTTTCTGTGCTTTGGCCAATTGCTGTGCATCTTCCGGAAAATGAATGTTGATGAGGGCTTGTTTTAAACCAATCAGTTGATGCTCTTTCAGGAGATACCCTGGCAGATTTTCTTCTACTTCTGTGATACAGCTTTCTAATACAACTTCTTGTAAGCGCTGTAAGCCCCTCGTGTCTAAATTGGCTAGTTTTAAATTTTCGGTAGATGAATAAACGGGCTGTAAGTGTAAATTACCCTGCTTTTTGGCCTGTGGGTTGTACACCTCAATTTCGGGGTGCGATATGGATATGCGGCCATTATATACCGTAGGTTTGCCAAAAACTATATATACCGAGCCTATTTGTATGTTGCGTTCAAACCATTTTATAGACTGAAACCACACGCTTTCGAAGATTCCGGTATCGTCTTTAAACTCTACTACTAAACGCTTGGTTCTTTTTTCGCCAACTACCGATTTGCTAAGTACCCGGGCCAAAACCTGTACATGCGGCAGTTCGGCGTTTAGTTGGTTTACTTTGTAAAATCGAGTACGATCTATGTACCGGAAGGGATACTGTTGCAGTAAATCGGCATAGGTATAGATACCCAACTCTTTTTTAAGGAGTTCGCCTCGTTGTGGTCCTACACCTTTTAGGTACTCTATGGGAGTACTTAGTTTATGCATGTTTTCCGTTTAAGGTTCTTGTTTTCTGTACTTAGCTAATAAGCTATCAACGAGTGCCCAGTTAAATACAATTACGGCTAGCAAGAGTAGTGCATAGGCTAGTATTTGCTGCTGGTTTATCGACTCATGAAAATAGAAAATAGCAACGGCAAAAGCAACTAGCGGGTTGGCATAGATGAGAATACCCATGGTAGAAGAGGGCAAGCCAATAAGTGAATACAAACTTAAAAAGAGCGGAATAATGGTAAATACTACTGATATGACTACAATAATACTCCAAAAATGCCCATCCCAAGGAAAGCTAGCATGGTGGTAAAAAAAGAATGGGAGCATGATTAGGGTGGATAATACGAGCTGTACCCCCAACATATTAAACTTATCTATTTCTACTACTACACGTTGTATAAGCAGGTAACCGGCATATAAACCGGCAATTAATACCGACCACCATACATCTCTTAAAGAGCCTTGTGCTAAAATTAAAATACTAATTAAGGCAATGCCAATAGCTGTGAGTTTAATAGGGGTAAGGTGTTCTTTTAAGAGTATAAAACCACCCATAGCCGTTAATAGCGGGCAAACCATATAGGCAAAGGCTGCAGATGTTAAACTAACATGGTTTACAGCATAAATAAAGGCGAACCAATTGGCGGTAACCAATACTCCGGCCAAGAGTGTGAGTAATAGAATGCGCTTGCGTTGCTTTGGATGTAATCCCTTTAATCGAGCAATATCTTCCTTTAATTTTTGTTTTCGGAATAGGGCAATTACCAACCAAGTAATGCTTAAAGAGGTTAAAATGCGGTAGTGCAGTATCTCATCAGATGGGTAATCCTTCAACATGCGCAACGGGATGGAGAAAAAGCCCCAGAGTGCGGTGGCTGTAATGGCTGCAATAAAATACTTCAGTCTGTTTTCCTTCACTATTTTGCGGCTATTACCGATATTTCAACGTTTACATTTTTAGGTAAGCCAAGTACGGCTACCGTTTCTCTGGCAGGGAAAGTGCCACTAAAATAACTGCCGTATACCTCGTTTACTTGAGCAAAGTAGCTCATATCACTTAAAAAAATACTGGTTTTCACTACATTGTCAAACGTGCAATTGGCTGCTTGGAGTAGTTTTTTAATATTCTCCATTACCTGGGTGCTTTCTACCACAATATCGCCTTCTACCAATTCATTGGTGGCAGGGTTAATGGCAATTTGACCCGATAAAAACAGGAATGGTCCGCACTGAACGCCTTGGCTATATGGGCCAATAGGTTCTGGCGCATGCTTGTTGTATAGTACTTGTTTACTCATCTGTGTGTAACCCACTGAATTAGTTTATAGATAATCCCTCCTAAAAACAATATCATTGCGATGCTGTTGATTGCATGCATGACTTTTAGATTG
Organism: Sphingobacteriaceae bacterium; assembly: GCA_044239195.1. Lineage (GTDB taxonomy): Bacteria > Bacteroidota > Bacteroidia > Sphingobacteriales > Sphingobacteriaceae > JAIPAN01. Next base: position 8,039 of record JBIIBV010000059.1, read on the forward strand.
AAACTATCTGGTCTGTTCGGATCTTTTTTTCTGAAGAAATACATGGTATCAAAGGTATAAACAAAAAAAGAGTCCCGATGTGTACCGGGACTCTTTTTTTATGGTTTCTAAAGTATTGTATTATCTTACAATTTCCACACGTCTGTTTAACTGACGACCTTCTTCGGTAGTATTTGAAGCTACTGGACGAGTTTCGCCAAAACCTTTCGTAACGATTTTGCTAGCAGCAACACCAGAGTTTACTAAATAGGTTTTAACAGCGTTTGCACGATCTTTTGATAATTGTAAGTTATAGTCTGTAGTTCCTTCTTCAGAAGCGTGACCACCTAATTCTACTTTTAAAATTACTTTGCTTCTTAGGTCATTAGACAATTGATCTAATACTGGGTAAGAAGATGTTTTGAGTACAGATGAGTTAAACTCGAACTGAATGGCATTTGCAGAAGAACTTAGAGAGGCTGGGCAACCGTTGAATTCTGCAGTACCCTTTTCGGTAGGGCAGCTATCTTTAGAATCTGGCACACCATCGTTATCGGTATCTAGTGGGCAACCGCCACCGTCAACCTTCACACCAGCTTCGGTGTTTGGGCATTTATCTAATTTATCAGCTACACCGTCGCCATCGCTATCTTTTAATAAATCGGCAGCTTCTAAAGTGCTTACACGTTGTTTTAACGCTTCTAATTCTTTGCGCAATCCTGGATCTTTTAATTCATCATACATCAATGCTAATGGGTTTACCCAGTCTAAGTTTGGCTTAGTTTTAGCTCCAAGAGAGAATTCTAAACCTGCTGAGGTATAAGACCAGTTATCGTTTCCAGGAGCAACTGTTCCATCTACATTATCTGTATTGATAAAGTTCATGGTGTATCCTAAATCGAAATTAACACGGTTAGATACTTTAAATTTAGCACCTACACCAACAGGAATAAATTTGTCTTGAGCGTATTTTTTAGTACCGCTAGCACCATAAGTGCCTTGAAAATCGGTAGCTACGTTTAATGCATTGGTAATTTTGTATGAATATCCAGCTATACCATATCCGGCTTTTACTAGGAAGTTTACAGCGTTTTCTCTTTTTAAGAAATCAACGGTAGCTACATTCACTACACCGCTAAGGCTAGTGGTGTAAGCCAATTTGGTTTCGAAAGCTAAATTGCCACCAATACCTGTGCTACCCGATAGTTTACCGGCACCAAAACCGAATTCTAATCCGAATGAGTGCGCCAATTGTTTGCGGATAGAAAGACCGTAACCTAGGTTAAGATCACCTTCGGCATAATCTTTTACACCTCCTGCTAGGGTACTAGGTGCAGTTGAACCCACATTAAAGCCTACCGACCAGGTTCTGTATTGTGTTCTGCCACCAAA
>JBIIBV010000060.1:0-9357 GCA_044239195.1 Sphingobacteriaceae bacterium
AAATGGTTATAGCCGGCTGCGATTATTGCTTTATGGAAGTGAGTTCACATGCTGTAGCGCAATACCGTATAGAAGGCTTAGACTTTGCCGGAGGTGTATTTAGCAATTTAACACACGATCATTTAGATTTCCACCAAACCTTTGATAGCTATTTAAAAGCAAAAAAAACCTTTTTTGATGGTCTGTCTAAAACAGCTTTTGCCTTAACCAATTTAGATGATAAAAATGGCTTGGTTATGTTACAAAATACCAAGGCCCATTGCAAAACATATAGTTTAAAACATTTAGCCGACTACCGTGCTAAAATTATGGAGAACCAGTTTAACGGCTTATTACTCCAAATAGATGAAGAAGAAGTATGGTTTAAACTAGTAGGAAGCTTTAATGCCTATAACCTATTAGCCGTTTACGCCACAGCGATGTTGCTCGATCAGGATAAACTAAAAGTACTCACTACATTAAGCCGCCTACAAGGCGCCGAAGGCCGATTTGACTATGTAATTGCACCTAATGGAGTGGTTGGTATTGTAGATTATGCCCACACTCCAGACGCTGTGCTTAACGTATTAAACACCATTCGCGATATACGAAAAGGCACCGAGCAGGTAATTACCATCATTGGTTGCGGTGGTGATCGAGATAAAACAAAACGCCCCATTATGGCTCAAGTTGCCTGCGATGGCAGCGATAAAGTAATTCTTACATCTGATAATCCTCGTTCCGAAAATCCCGACAAAATTATTCGTGAAATGGAAATAGGCGTATCGCCAAGTAATAAACGCAAAACGCTATCCATAACCGATCGTAGAGAAGCTATTAAAACGGCCTGCCATTTGGCAAAACCCGGCGATATTATTTTGTTGGCCGGTAAAGGGCACGAAAAATATCAAGATATACAAGGGATAAAACACCCTTTTAATGATAAAGAAATTTTAAACGATAACCTTAAGCTTCAAGACTAATGTTGTACTACTTATTCACTTGGTTAGATAAACTATACAATATTCCAGGAGCAGGCTTGTTCCAGTTTATTTCCTTCCGTACCGGTATGGCAGTTATTTTTTCATTGCTAATTACCACTGTGTACGGCCGCAGATTGATTGATATGTTACGCAACAAGCAAGTGGGCGAAACTGTACGAAATTTAGGTTTAGAAGGACAAATTGAGAAGCAAGGTACCCCAACCATGGGCGGTATAATTATTCTACTAGGCATTTTATTGCCTACCCTCTTGTTTGCCAAAATTGATAACATATACGTCTTATTAATGCTTACTACCACCGTTTGGATGGGCGCCATTGGTTTTGTAGACGATTATATTAAAGTATTTAAGAAAGATAAAGAAGGCCTAGCAGGTAGGTTTAAAATTATGGGCCAAGTGGGTTTAGCGCTCATTATTGGCTGGACTATGTATTTCCACCCCGATATTGTAGTGCGGGAACAAGTAGCAAAACCACAGGTACAAACTGCAGGAATTTCTAACCATCAAGTAGATGGGGAAACGGTATATACCCGCGATGTAAAATCGACCTTAACTAATGTGCCTTTCTATAAAAATAACGAGTTCGATTATGCCAAAGTGCTCAAGTTTATGGGCGATGGCTACCAGCGCTATGCACTTATTGTGTTTTTGCTTTTTGTAATTGTTATTGTAACGGCGGTATCTAACGGGGCAAACATTACCGATGGGATAGACGGACTAGCTACCGGAACCTCGGCCATTATCGGAATCACCTTGGCGGTTTTGGCTTATGTATCGGGTAATACCATTATTGCCAATTACTTAAACATTATGTACATACCCAACTCGGCCGAGTTGGTCGTATTTGCCGGAGCTTTTGTTGGCGCCTGTGTAGGATTTTTATGGTACAACTCGTACCCCGCCCAAGTATTTATGGGCGATACTGGCAGTTTGGCCATAGGCGGAATTATAGCAGCCTTTGCTATCATGATTCGTAAAGAATTATTAATACCGATGCTATGTGGTGTGTTTTTGGTTGAAAATCTATCGGTAATTATTCAAGTAAGTTGGTTTAAATATACCAAGCGTAAATACGGCGAAGGTCGTAGAGTTTTCTTGATGTCGCCTTTACACCACCATTACCAGAAAAAAGGCTACCACGAAGCCAAAATTGTAACCCGATTCTGGATCATGGGCATCCTATTAGCCATTTTAACTATCGTAACCCTAAAACTTCGCTAATGAGCCAAAAGCCTTATATCGCAATTTTGGGAGCTGGCGAAAGCGGTGTGGGAGCGGCATGTCTGGCTAAAAAGCAAGGCTATGAGGTTTTTGTGTCAGATTTTGGCACCATTGCACCGGCATACAAGCAAGAACTCATGGAATTAGCTATTGCTTTTGAGGAAAATCAGCATAGCGAAGACAAAATACTAGCGGCTAGCGAAGTTATTAAAAGTCCAGGTATACCCGATAAGGCTTCCATCATTCAAAAATTAGTCGAGAAGCAAATTCCTATTCTTTCTGAAATAGAGTTTGCCGCCCGCTATACCACAGCAAAATTAATTGCCATAACAGGTTCTAATGGTAAATCTACCACCACCATGCTTACCTACCACATTCTAAAAAATGCGGGTGTAAATGTAGGCTTGGGCGGAAATATTGGGCAAAGCTTTGCCCGCCAAGTAGCCAATCAAGAGGTAGACTACTATGTGTTGGAGATAAGCAGTTTCATGCTCGATAATATGTACGATTTTAAAGCAGATATCGCCGTATTGTTAAACATTACCCCCGATCATTTAGATCGCTACGAATACAAGATGGAGAATTATGTGAATTCGAAATTTCGCATCATTCAAAACCAAACCGAGTCTGATGTATTTGTGTATTGTGCAGACGATCCTGAAACCCTAAGAGGGCTAGATCGCATGCAACCTCGGGCGAAAGCATATCCTTTCTCAATCGAAAAAGTTCAAGAACCAGGTGCCTGCCTCCAAGAGGATCGCATCAAAATAAATTTACAACAAGCCAAACAAACACCCTTTGATATGTTAATGACCGACCTAGCCCTACAAGGCAAACACAATTTGTACAATTCAATGGCTTCGGGCATTGTGGCCAAAGTATTGGATTTGCGCAACGAAACAATCCGTGAAAGCATGGGTAATTTCACCAATATCGAACATCGGTTAGAGCAGGTAGCTCGAATTTCGGGTATCAATTTTATAAACGATTCTAAAGCAACCAATGTAAACTCTACTTGGTATGCCTTAGAGAGTATGCCTACCGATGTGGTGCTTATTTTGGGTGGCGTTGATAAGGGTAATGATTATAATATGTTGAAAGATTTGGTAAAAGCCAAAGTGAAAGCTATTGTGTGCTTAGGGAAAGATAACAGCCGTATTCACGATGCCTTTGAAGACGATGTAGAGGTAATTGTAAATACATTTTCGGCAAGTGAAGCTGCACAAGTGGCCTATCATTTAGCCAAAAAGGGAGATACTGTATTGCTTTCTCCTGCATGTGCCAGCTTCGATTTGTTTAAAAATTACGAAGATAGAGGCAACCAGTTTAAGAAAGCTGTAAAAGAATTATAATCCTAAGTTTTAAGAATATGATGGAGCAGATATTCAGCAAAGTAAAAGGCGATAGATGGATTTGGATCATTGTATTGATCCTCTCTATGTGGTCGGTATTGGCTGTATATTCGGCAACCGGAACCATTGCTTACAAAAAAGGCGTAGGTACTGAAGCCTATCTTTTTAAACACTTTGTATTTATTCTGGTGGGTATTGCCTTAATGTATTTTTCCCATTTACTCGATTATAAATACTATGCAGGCATTTCCAAACTTTTAATGGTTATAACCATTCCATTGCTTTTGTATACGCTTCTTTTCGGAGCCAATGTGAACGATGCCAGTCGTTGGGTAACTATTCCCATCATTAACCAAACTTTTCAAACTTCCGATTTGGCAAAATTGGCACTCATTACCTTTTTAGCTCGTACCCTTACCCGTAAACAAGAAAATATAAAAGATGTAAAAAAAGCCTTTATTCCTATTATGGGTTCGGTTTGTGTGGTGTTTGTATTAATTGCTTTAGCCAATTTATCTACTGCATTAATGCTATTTGGCGTAAGTATTTTACTGCTAATTATCGGTAGAATTAGTATTAAACAAATTTCTATTGTGTCTATGGCGGGTCTTGTGTTGTTAGCCGCAGTCATGTTTTTAGGCCCTCGTAGAGAAACCTATTATTCACGTATACAAACCTATTTACATCCCGAAACTGTAAAAAAAGATAAATCTTTCCAGGCAGATCAAGCAAAAATTGCCATAGCAACGGGAGGTTTATTCGGTAAAGGGCCAGGAAACAGCATTCAGCGTAATGTATTGCCGCACCCCTATTCTGATTTTGTGTTTGCCTTAATTATTGAAGAATACGGTGCAGTGGGAGGCATTTTATTGGTACTTATTTACCTCGTTTTTTTATATCGATGTGTATTGATTGTAACCCATAGTCCCAAGGCCTTTGGTGCCTTATTGGCAGCGGGGCTTAGTTTCAGTTTAACCATACAAGCCTTCGCAAATATGGCTGTAGCCGTGGGCTTGGGTCCGGTAACCGGGGTGCCTTTGCCATTGGTTAGTATGGGGGGTACCTCCATTCTATTTACAAGTGTGGCTTTCGGTATTATTTTAAGCGTAAGTCGCGATGTTGAAGAGCATAAATTAAAAGAGAAACAAAAAGTAGTTGTCGGTCAAGTATAATATGAGCAAACGAATTATCATAAGTGGTGGCGGTACCGGAGGACATATCTTTCCGGCATTGGCTATTGCACAAGCTTTGCAAAAAATAGATGCAAAGATTGAGATATTGTTTGTGGGTGCACTTGGCCGAATGGAGATGGAAAAAATTCCGGCTGCTGGGTATAAAATTATTGGTTTAGATATTGCTGGTATTCAACGCACTGCTTTATGGAAAAATATCACCCTGCCTTTTAAACTACTAAAGAGCGTGTGGCAGGCCCGTAACATTATTAAAGCCTTTAAACCCGACGCTGCAGTTGGAGTAGGTGGCTATGCTTCTGGTCCTTTATTGCTAGCAGCTAGAGGCATGGGAGTTCCCTACCTTATTCAGGAGCAAAATTCTTATGCCGGACTTACCAATAAATGGCTAGGCAAGCAAGCGCAAAAAATATGTGTTGCTTTTGATGGCATGGAGGCCTATTTCCCTGCCGAAAAAATACAAGTAACAGGCAACCCAGTTCGTAAAGAATCGGTAGCTATTGAAGGTAAAAAAGCAGAAGCAGCAAAATTTTTTGGTTTAGATACTACGAAAAAAACCATTTTACTTACCGGCGGAAGTTTAGGTGCCAGAACTTTAAATCAAGCCTTCTTAGCTTCGGTAGATAACTTAGTAGCTGCCGATGTACAAGTAATTTGGCAAACAGGCAAAGTTTATTATAACACCATTACCTCAAGTTTGGGAGCTACATGCCCACCGCAAATAAAGGTGTTGGAGTTTTTAAACCGCATGGATTTGGCCTATGCCTTAGCCGATGTAATTGTTTCTAGAGCCGGGGCAGGAACTATTGCCGAATTGTGTTTAGTTAAAAAACCAGTCATTTTGGTGCCTTCACCAAACGTAGCAGAAGATCATCAAACCAAAAATGCACAAGCTCTGGTGAAACATGAGGCAGCACTTTTGGTGAGTGATACGCAAGCAAAAACAGACTTAATACCCAAGGTATTGTCCTTGTTAAGTAATGCGGATGCGTGCGCCGCACTATCAGAAAATATTGGCCGTTTAGGCAAAAGCAATGCCGATGAAGTAATCGCCAAAGAAGTGCTAGCATTGGCTGCGCACAGAAAGGAGGCTCATGGAGCTTAATTGCATAAAACGAGTATACTTTATAGGTATTGGCGGAATTGGTATGAGCGGTTTAGCTCGGTATTTCCACCAGCGGGGTTGTTTGGTATGTGGCTACGATCGTACCGAAACCGAACTCACACATAGCTTGTTAGCCGAAGGTATAAACATCATTTTTACCGATGATGAAAATTTAGTACCCATAAGTTTCCAAGAGCCCGATGAAGAAACATTGGTAATTTATACTCCAGCTATACCTGCCGAGTCGGCAATTTTGAACTTTTTTAAGGCACAAAACTTTGAACTTAAAAAACGTTCAGAAGTACTGGGTATAATTAGTGAGGGGATGTTTTGTGTTGCCATTGCTGGTACCCACGGAAAAACAACTACATCCAGCATGGTGGCTCATATACTTACCGCATCAGGCAAAGAATGTTCGGCCTTTTTAGGCGGCGTAGCAAGCAATTATAATAGCAATGTGTTGTTTGGTTCCAGCAATATTTTGGTGGTAGAAGCCGATGAATACGATCGTTCGTTTTTAACCCTGCACCCAAACATTGCGGTAATTACCTCTATGGATGCCGATCATTTAGATATTTATGGCGATTCGGAAAACTTAAAAGAATCTTTCCAATTATTCGCTTCACAGGTTGATTTAAAAGGCGTATTAATCACAAAATCTGGCTTGGCTATTGAGGGTAATTATACCTATTCAACAAGTCAATCGACTCAAATAGAAGCGCAAAATGTACACATTGTTCAAGGACAATTTGTATTTGATTTTGTATCACCCAATTTGCGTATTCCTGCAATTACTTTAGGTTTACCAGGATTGCATAATGTGGAAAATGCCCTAGCGGCCATTCAGGTAGCTTTGTTAGTAGACTGCACTCCGGAGCAAATAAAAGCTGCTTTGGCAAGTTTTAAAGGGGTTAAACGCCGCTTTGAGCAGGTGCTTAAAACCGATAAACATGTGTATATAGACGATTATGCCCATCATCCAGAAGAATTAAAAGCCTGTATTACGGCCGTTAAAAGTTTATATCCGGATAAAAAACTAACTATTATTTTTCAACCACATTTATTTAGCCGTACCCGCGATTTTGCCGATGGCTTTGCCGAAGCACTAAGCATGAGCGATGCATTGTGGATGCTGGATATTTATCCGGCCAGAGAATTGCCCATTGAAGGGGTAAACGCCGAAATGATACTTCGTAAAACCACGCTTACTGACCGCCATCTTTTTACTAAAAAAGAAGTGTTGGCCCAAGTAAGAGCAAGCATGCCCGAGTTGTTGCTAACCGTAGGGGCCGGAGATATTGATACCCTTGTTGAACCACTTAAAAATATTTTAAGCCATGATTAAGCGCATACCTTGGAAAGCAATTTTAACAGGTTTTACCTGGACTGTTTGCCTAGCAGGCTTGGTGGTATTAATGAGTTTTATTGAGCATAAAAAACAAGAAGTAAGCTGTGTGAGCCTTAAAGTGTTTATACCCGGCGAACAAAGTTTTGTAACCCGTAAAGAAGTGGAACGTATTATTTTGGGAGTAAATGGAGCTATAAAAGGCAAAGCATTAAACAGCATCAATAGCCAGGCTTTAGAAGATGCTCTAAAATCTAATCCCTTTATAAAACAAGCCAAAGTATATGCCGATATGAATGGGGTAGTTTGGGTGCGCATTGAACAGAGAGAACCCCTCTTGCGGATTTTTAACCTAAAAAACCAAGATTATTACGTAGATAATAATGGTTACAAAATTCCGGTAAGCCCCAATTTTACAGCCCAAGTAGTGGTAGCTACGGGCAATATTGGCGAAGATTTGGAGGCTCGAGTAGCCCTATTAAAAACACCAATAGGCAAAGAATTATTTAAAGTGGCTCAGTACTTGGCAAAAGACACGCTTTGGAACAAGCAAATAGAGCAACTCTATGTAAATGCCGATTCCGATATTCAGTTGGTACCCCGAGTGGGCGATCAGCAAATTATTATTGGTACGGCCGACTCACTAGAAACAAAATTGAACAAATTGCTCGTTTTTTATAAACAAGCCATGCCTAAACTAGGATGGAATACGTATAAAACCATCAATTTAAAATACAGTAAACAAATTATTTGTACCAAGAGTGGATTGGCAGCCAGCATCCAACACGTGCCTGCAGATACAGTAAAAATAGATTCAGCAATAGTAAAACAGTAATAAATTAGAATAATCATGGAAAATAACGCTACATCAGCCAAAAATTCACCAATAGTCGTAGGCCTCGATATTGGTACCACTAAAATTTGCGCCATTGTTGGTCGCCGCAGCGAATATGGTAAAATTGAAGTGCTAGGAATTGGTAAAGCCGATTCATCGGGAGTAACTCGAGGAGTGGTTTCGAACATTCAGAAAACCGTACAGGGCATAGTTGCCGCGGTAGAAGATGCCAGCAGCCAATCTAATGTAGAAATTAAGGTGGTTAACGTAGGTATCGCCGGTCAGCACATTAAGAGCTTGCAGCATCGCGGAATCTTAACACGAAAAGATTTAACGAGCGAAATCCAAAAATCAGACATCGATAAATTGGTGTCGGATATGTACAAATTGGTGATGCCTCCCGGCGAAGAAATTATCCATGTGTTACCGCAAGAATTTACGGTAGATAACGAACCAGGAATTAAAGACCCTATTGGGATGGCTGGTGTGCGTTTAGAAGCTAATTTTCACATCATTTCTGGCCATGTAAGTGCGGTAAAAAATATTCTAAAATGCGTAGAAAATGCAAGTTTAGAAGTTGATAGCTTGGTTTTAGAGCCACTAGCTTCGGCCGAAGCGGTATTAAGTGAAGAGGAAAAAGAAGCGGGCGTAGTATTGGTAGATATAGGCGGCGGAACAACAGATATTGCCATTTTCCATGAGGGCATTATCCGTCACACAGCTGTTATTCCGTTTGGTGGCAATAGCGTAACCGAAGATATTCGAGAAGGCTGCTCTGTTATGCGCAATCAGGCTGAATTATTAAAAACACGTTTTGGTTCTGCTTTGGCTGAAGAGAACAAAGACAATGAGATTATCTGCGTACCCGGCTTAAAAGGTCGTGAGCCCAAAGAAATTTCTGCCAAAAACCTAGCGTATGTTATTCAGGCACGTATGGAAGAAATTATTGAGCATGTATACTATGAAATCAAATCATCAGGCTACGAGAAAAAACTGATTGCCGGAATCATCATAACCGGCGGTGGATCGCAGTTGAAACACTTGCCCCAATTGGTAGAATATGTAACCGGTTTAGATTGCCGTGTGGGTTATCCAAACGAGCATTTGGCCAAGAACGAGGTATTGCCTAAAGCTACCTACGATTTGTTAAAAAGCCCGATGTATGCAACCAGTATTGGTTTATTAATAGATGGCGTTCAGTCTGCCGATGAAGCGCCAGAAATGAAGGCGGCTGCAAAAGAGCCACAAGCTGCCGTTAGAGAAGAAGTTAAAGCTGAGGATAGGGGATTATTTGCCCAACTTTTCAGAAAAACGAAAGAATTTATTG